>DASWQX010000944.1:0-10074 GCA_036403495.1 Thermoanaerobaculia bacterium | reverse complement strand
CAACTGGTTCTTCCACTACCTCAACTCCTACTCCTACGGCTCGCTGTCCGGCCACCAGCACTCGATGAATCAGATTCAGATCGAGTATCTGTGCGACCTGTCCCAGTTCGGCGAGTGGTGGGTGCCCGTTACGACCGAGCTCGTCGCGCAGGGCGAGGCGAACGACCGGATGAACAACCGTATCCTCAACCCACCCGGCTGGACCTGCGGCACCCCGCGCCCGATCTACGTGGCGCCGCCACCGCCGCCGCCCAACCCGTGCCCGCCACCGCGAGTGAACTGCCAGGAGCCGTAGAGCAAAGTAGCCCTGCCGACACTTCATGCTTGTCGTGAAGAGGGGGCGGCCACAAGGCCGCCCTCGCTCGTCGCGGGATCTCGGCGATCCACTCCGCTATAGTCCTCCAACCATGAAGCTCGCGCTCTTCGTCGGTCTCGGCGTTGCCGCTGCCCTCTACATCGCGGCCCTGCTGTCCGCTGTGCTCCGGGCCCGGACCCGCGGCGACTCCCGGGTGGCTCCCAGCCGCTTCGAGCTGGTGCTGGGATTCGTTGCCTGTTTCTTCGATACCCTGGGGATCGGCTCCTTCGCGCCGACGACCGCGGCGCTCAAGCTCCGCGGTCTGGTGGCGGATGAGAAGATCCCGGGCACGCTCAACGTGGGATATACCCTGCCGACCATCGCCCAGGCCTTCATCTTCATCGTCATCGTCGACCTGCGGACCCTGGTGCTGATGATCGGGGCCGCGGTCCTAGGCTCCTGGCTCGGCGCGGGATTGGTGGCCGAGGCGCCCCGGCGCAAGATCCAGATCGGCATGGGCCTCGCCCTGCTGGCGGCGGCGGCGATCTTCCTGATGCAGATCTTCCAACTGACCCCAACGGGTGGCGAGGCGCAGGGGCTGGCGGGATGGAAGCTCGCCGCGGCCCTCGGCGGCAACTTCGTCCTCGGCATGCTGATGGAGGTCGGCGTCGGCCTCTACGCGCCGTGCATGATCCTCGTCAGCCTGCTCGGCATGAGCCCGCAGAGCGCGTTCCCCATCATGATGGGCTCCTGCGCCTTCCTCATGCCGGTGGGCAGCGTGCGCTTCATCCGCAGCGGATGCTACAGCCTGCGCGCGACGCTCGGCCTCGGCCTGGCCGGCGTGCCGGCCGTGCTGATCGCGGCCTTCATCGTGAAATCGCTGCCGCTGGCCGCGTTACGCTGGCTGGTCGTCGGGGTCGTCCTCTACGCAGCGTTCTCCATGCTCCGCTCGGCGGCCGTCGAAAAGCGGGCTCGGATCGCGACCGTCACCCCGGACGGGACGCCATGCCCCATCGAGGATTGACCGGGCTCGCCTGCGCCCAGGTGGCACCTGTTCTCTCGGTGGCTTCCTGGCCGCGCCCCGGGTCTGGGACGCGGCATTTGATGCTTAACCGACCGCTGATCGGTTGAGATTCAAAAACAATCAGCGGATGGAGCGCAAAACCCGCTCCCCGAGCTTACCATGGTGCAGTGCTGCTCGCCATCGGCATCATGGCAGGTGCAGTAGCAATCAAACCCTTTCGCATTGATCGAGCGTAGTCCCTCAGGAGGAATCCCCGCCATGAAGTTCGAAGTGCCGGGTAGCCGCGTATCCGGGCGCAGATCGCCATTGGTGTCGACGACGGCAGATGCCATCTGATTCAAGGCCTTACCGGTGGGAAAGGCCCACGGGATGGGCTTCCCGGGAAATCTGACGCTTCCCTTGAGCTCGAGCCTGCGCGAGCTCGTGCCCCGCACGGGCACGAAGGTCAAGCGCACATTCGCGGCGAGGGGCGCGCTGAACTTTCCGCCGCCCGCTTCGCTGCGGTGGATCCACATCTTTGTGATGGGCTGCTTGCCGTCCAGCGTGATGTACACGTAAAAGTCCCCACAGGAGCTCTTGATGGGAGCGATGCTCACCATCGACAACGCCCGGAACTGAATGCGGGTCTGGGCAACGCCATTGGCGTCGAACACCGCCTCGTCCAAGCGCTCGACAATGGTGTCCGTATTCCGGAGCTCCCCCGGAGTACCCGTCTCAAGAGGAAGGCCCTTGAGGGCTATCTGGCCGGTGAAGGTCGTAGAGGAGTCGCAGAAGAATCCAGCAGGGATAGGATTCTTGGAGAAATCATAGTGGGTCAAGCCACCTCCAACTGTCGCGAAAACGTCAATCCCTGGCTTGATGGCAGGATCCGCGCTGGACAAGTGAGACGTGCCGAACAGGAGCATAACCACGAACCCAATAGACTTCTTCACGTGAGTCCTCCTCTCGAAGCTGGAGTTTAAGAGCCGCCTGGGCGCACCCTGCGCGGGGTCATCAGATCTGGGCCGGCTCCTATTCATTAAGGTGCTTCTGAAATCATAAGAGGGACAAACTCCGGCCGGTGATCATCCTCACCGATGATCGGGAGCTGGCCACGGTAATCAGCGGGCGCAGAGACCCCGGAAGCTCGGCGAGGAGCTCTTGCGGCAGCATGTGGGTGCGAATCGTAAGCTTCAAGGCAAGTCGGATTTTACGCCGACTTCCCCGATGACCAGGGAGCGCGGCCCTCCCGGGCGGCGGATAATTTTTTATGCACGAAAACAGCCGGAAAATGCCCGGCGAGGTCTTCGCCGGGCCCGGTAGGTCATCCGCCGGCCCCGGCGAGGCGTCCGCCGGCTCCGGCGAGAGGCTCGCCGGCAATTTCAGTCGACCCGCCGGGCCCGGCGAAGACCTCGCCGGGCATTTCAGACGCTCCGCCGGGGCCGGCGGGATGTCGGCCGTGCATATTTCCTGGCCCACCGTGCATATTCGGCTCCTCGCCGGCAATTTCGTGAAACGGGTCGGGTGTCGGGCATCGCCTGGACGAAGAGGGTGGCACCTGTTCCCTGAGCCCCTGAGCCGGGGGACGGTCCATTCCGGCCGGTGAGCCTCTCACCGACTCTACCGACTCTACCCTTTCCCCCTTTTCACCCCGGCTCCTTTCGTCGCAGGCGCGCTCTTCCTGGCGACGGGCTTGCCCGGCGTCCAGGGGAGGGAGATGAGACTCACGATCCGCGCCAGATCTCGGGCCGCCGGGACGTTGAGCGAGCTCCGCGGGACGTTCTGCAAAGCGTGGTTCTGGAGCGAGATGAGATCCGGGACGAACTTCGAGCTGGAGTGGACGAGCGCCCCCCTGCCTGCCAGGGTGTTGTAGTACGAATAAGGCACGTAATCGAGACAATACGGATCGTTGCCCCAGGCCGAGTAATCGATCTGAGAGACGTTCTTCGGGAGCTGCGCCCCGGACTTCGCGCCGTAGTACCCGAGGCGATACACCCAGTTCACCCAGCCCGAGTCGCCCAGCACCGCGTCGTTCGGAGTGTAGAGCACGTACACGTGCCCGGCTGCCTTCGCGACCGCCACCCCCTGCGGGTAGCTCGCGCTCGTCCGGTCCCAGAGGGCGTAGTCGACATCGGCCGCCAGCAGGAAGATCGAGTCGATCGATGGGAGAGTCGCCCCATTGACCAGCGACATGCTCAGGAGGTAGTTGCCCATCGAGTGGCAGAAGATGGTCGCGCGCACCGGCCGGCGGCCGATGTTCGCCCGGAGCCGGGTCACGACTTGGCCGCACGCGCTCAGGAGGGCCTTCGAGGTCGCCGCGTTCGTCTGCGCGTTGCCGTAGGTCCAGGTGTTCGAGGGCCAGCTCACGCCGACCAGGATGCCGCGGTCGAACCCCACGCTGCTCAGCAGCAGGCCGTAGCTCTCCAGGCCGAGTTGCGCGTAGCGCTCCGAGGTAGCGTACCCGTGGATATAGAACGCGATGTCCCAGACGTCGCTGCTGCCCGCGTAGCGGGTCTCGAGATCCGCGGCGAGCGCGTGGTTCCAAGCGTCGCTTGGGACGACTTTGAAGGGGGTGCTCAGGTAAGGCCGATGGTTGTTGTTGGGGGCCGTCTGGTAGGTCACCGGGCCTATATAGTTATCCGGATCCGAGGGGGCGCGGTTCGAGATCAGATAGGTGTACTTCGGCAGGATCATCGGCTTCTCCTCCGTTTAAGACCAGCTTTCGGTGCCGATCCCCACCGCGGCGGCGGAGCCGTCTGGCGGCAGGGCTTTCATGTCGCTTGGCGCAGAGTAATCATAACATGCGCCGCATGCGCCGCGTTTCTCCTGGGATGTGGCGCTTCGAGGGAGAGCACTTCGAGGAGGAGAATGGAGAAGGCGAGCTTATCTAAACGGCAGGCAGCCGCGTTCCCCCGATTTCGCATCTTCCGAAGGAGCCTTCGCGAGACCCGAAGACCTCTCGGCGCCGCGTTCCCCGTCCGTCGCGTTCCATTCCCTCCTCTTCGAGCGATCCGAAGGGGAGATCGAGCCGCCCGAGGTCTCCTTCGAGAGACGTTCCATCCCCTCCAGACGTCATTCCCTCTCGTTCGTGTCGTCCGAAGGCCGCTTCGTGTGGCATTCCCTGGAGAGAACGTCATCCGAAGAGTGGGGAATGTCGTCCGAAGGACTCTCCGGATGACGTTCCCCGGACCTCGGGTGATCCGAAGGAGAGGGAATGCCTCGCGAAGGGGCCTTCGGACGACGCGAACGAGAGGGAACGTCATCCGAGCTCCCCTTCGGATCACGCCAAGGCGAGGGAATGCCACCCACAGCCACGATATGGTTCGCCCATATGAAAACGACGGTTGAAATTGCCGAGGATCTATTCGCCCGCGCCCGGGAGGTTGCCCAGCGCGAGGGAACGACACTTCGCGCGCTCATCGAGGAAGGATTGCAGAGCGCTTTGTCTCGGCGAGAGCAGAGGGCGACGCCCTACCGTTGGCCCGATCTGAGCGTCGGCGGCGAAGGCCTCGATCCCGAAATCGAGGAAGGGATCTGGGAACCGTTGCGTGACCGGATCTATGCGGGTCGCGGCGCTTGATCGCTGTCGACATCAACCTGCTGGTCTACGCCTGAGCGAGACCGCCGGCTACTGGCCGGTCCTCCAGCGATTGCTTCTCTCGGGACAGATCACCGGCGCCAAAGTGCACGACGCCCGCATCGCCGCCCTCTGCCTCTCCCACGCCGTCTCCGAGCTCTGGGTCCGCCGATCGCGATTTCTCGCGCTTTCCGGATCTGAAGACACGGAATCCACTCGGTCTGTGAAGCCGTATAGAATGAAGATCCGGCGACCGACCCCGAAAGGATCTGCATGTCTCAACAAGTTCTCGTCAAGCTTGAGCTGCCCGGAGATCTGGAACGTTTCCGGCTTCCACGGGGGGTAGACGAACGCTTGCACGGTCTGCTCGATCGTCAGGACCGAGGGGAGGAGCTGACCCTTGAGGAGCGGCGGGAAGCCGAAGGTCTCGTCGGCTTGGCCGAGTTCCTGTCACTCCTGAAGCTTCGGGCACAACGCGCCTGACAGACCAAGACCTTGGCTCAGCACGTCTCAGCCAGGCTCCGCCGGCTCGTTGTCCGGCGTGCCCACAACCGATGCGAGTACAGGGGCGGAAAGCGTGGCACCTGATTTCTGATTTCTGGTTTCGGCACCGCTACGAAACGGCCGCCGCGGATCTCTCCCCGCGCGGCGCTTATGGGTCGGAGCGAGCTCAAGGGATCAACCAGCGGGCTTCCTGCTGCAGAGTCCGCGCGAAGCGGCCGCCTTGCCGCAAAAGGTGCTCCCACTCTGGGCGTGTATAGACGAGCAGCTCGGCTGGGACTGGCAGAGAGGTGAGGTCCCAGCCGAGGGAGCGCTGCTCGAAGGGGGCCGGCGACGATTCGACCACGACGATCAGGTCAAGGTCACTGCCCACTCCGGCATCCCCCCGAGCATAGGAACCGAAGTAGCCGAGACGGAGGAGACCAGGATGACGTTGCGCCTCTTGGGCAGCCCATTCCGCCGCCCCCCGCTCCACTTCGCGGCGGTCAGGCCATCTGAGCACGGACGAACGTAAGGATCTCACCGGCATAACGGATCGCGTCCCCGCTCTGAATCTCTCCATAATGCTCGAATGGCGGACCTTCGGGGTGGCCATCGGGATAGCGCGTCCCGACGTAGAAGTTGTCGAGCACCTTGGCCCGTTCGATAAACGATCGATCTACCGCCATTGGCAGCTCGGTGAGCAGGCGTGCCACCACATGCCCCCAAGCCTCCTGGCCACAGTGGAGGTGCAGGGCTTTCACCGCCTTCTCCGCCGCCTGTTGGGCCGCGAAGCAGGCCCACTCGTGACGCTGGTCGACACGAGATGCGCTCGCCTGCTCGAGGTCTCGCTCCGCCTGCACCAGCCAGTCCTGTGAGCGATTCACCGTGTCGTTTCCGGGCGGGACGCCATTTCATTCTTCTTGGGAAGCATAACAGGTACGGGGAGTTGACGCTCGCAGAAGGCGGGACGCCCTACGCCGACCTCCCCAGATACGCCTTGAGCCGCGGCGCCACGCTCCGTCCAGCCGGCCGCGCACCAGCTCGACGAGGGCCTCCTCCGCGGTCCAATCGCGGGCGAAGCGCGGGGGCGCCGCGATCGCGGGCGCCAGCGGCACCGCCGGATGGAGCGCCAGGAGCAGCGGCAGCCGCTCGGCGGCGATCCAGACGTGGGAACCGCCGGCGAGGGCCGCGCGGGTGGCCCTCCGGGCCATGGCCAGGGCGTCGAACAGCCGCTCCCAGCCGGAGCGCGCGCCTTCCTCGGCGGTGACGAAGCCGAGGGTGAGCAGGGCGTCGTGGAGCTCGTCCGGCGATTCGGCGTCGGGCCAGGCCTCGGCGCTGGACGAAGAGGGTGGCATCTGTTCCTCCCTCCGCGGCGCGCCGCGCCAGACTGCCGTCGACCCGACGAGTGGCGCGATCCGCGAGGAGGAACGCGCCCGAGGTCGTCATCCCTGCGCCTTGAGACGGTCTCTTTCTCCGTTTGGGTGACCCCTTTGCGCGGGGTAGAAAGAAGCCGCGGCTCCGGGGGAGCTCTGCCCCCGCCCGAGGATCGGTATTCCGGTCCCACCGCGACGAAGAGGGTGGCACCTGCTCCTCCGGGGGAGCCGGGGGAGCCGGCCTTGCGAATTGGGTGGCACCTAGAATGGCACCTAGAATGGGACCTCGGGTGATCCGAAGGAGAGGGAATGCCTCGCGAACGAGAGGGAACGTCATCCGAGCTCCCTTCGGAGGGCACCAAGACGAGGGAATGTCACGTAAACTCCAGAAGAGAAGGCCCCGGCCTGACGAAGAGGGCGGCACCTGTTCTGGGGGGCACTACGGCGAAAGCCGCCGGCAACAGCTACTCCCTCGACCTACTTCCACCGCGCCCGCCGCCGACTCTACCTTGTCGTCCCCTGTCGTCCCGGCCAATTTGACACGCCGAAAGTTGTTGGTGTATTTTGGCGAAAGTTGGATGAACAGACTGCCGACTTGGCTTGGAACGATGCGATGAATGCAGTCAAAATTGAAAGGAGTTTTAAAGTGAAAGTCCGGCGATTCCTGCTAAGGGTGGTGATTTTGTCAGTTATAATATGGCCATTTTTAGGCTCTAATAATGGAAGGAATGAAACCGCTCAAGGGGCATTGCAGTTTCCAAGCATAGAGCGGTGCCAAGCATCTCCTGCCGGCAAATATGACTATGATGCTTCGGGTGCACGCTGCGTTGTGGGCACTGGTGAGTGCGGCCATTCCTTTTAGTAACCATTCCTACGGAGATATGGTCTTGTGTAAGCCTAGCGAAGTGGGGCCCCTAGCCCGAGTAGCTGCAGGCGTCATTATTTTTATCTTGGTGAGTACGAATATCGAAGCTGACAGCCAGTGCCGAGAGGCGACGCTCGCGAGGCACCCAATGTGGGTGAGCAGTATGCTCGCCCGAGAAGAGGATCCGCGTGTAATTGTAGTTGACCCCATACAAAATACAATCTTCGCATATAGCGACAAGGGAATTTCTCGGACAGTCCCGAAGCCTAAGACGCTAAGCATTTCAGATTTTACACCGACAAATATCGACCAATCGCGGGATAATTTCTACCTTGAGCTCGCAGATAGCACGATAATACAACTTAATCGCAGATTCCTCTTTCTTAGAACCATCCTCTCTCCTCCATCTCAAAAACCACCGGGCCTCCGCTTGGGATCTCTATACCAGTGGAAGATAGTCGGAGATGATTTAATCGCCTGCGGAGCCCTCCTTGACGAAAAGGATAATGTCGTGCTGGGATTTTTCCGAGTGCCGTTAAGCACTGGAAAGCAAGCGCCGGAGCTTCTCACTCAGCTTGACAATAGCGACTATTATTTGATCGGAAACTCGTATATAACTGCTATCGGAACGACCGCCTATTATGTGGCGATGAGCAAGTCGCCTGCCATTTTTAGGGTATCCCCAGGACGGGGACCCGACAGATTAGCATCATTTCCCGAAGACTTTCGTTCCAGGCCCGAGTTCCAAACCAAAATGAATGGGCCGAATAGTACAGCTGCCCACTTTGCAGAACTCGAGACCTTCTCCGTCGCCTCAGGCCTTTATTCGCAAGATGGCTTCCTGTATTTATTGACGAGAAGACATGCCTCCGACAGGACTTCCTGGTATATTTATAAAATAGACCCACAAAAGGATGAGAACCTCTCGCCAAAAGGCGGCCTTAAGCTGCCAACATCGTCCAATCATTTGTCCGTAGCTGTTGGCAATGATAAATGGTTTCTCTTGGAACGCGGAACAGTCGGAGAAACGCAACGTCAACGCATAGATAAGATGCTTATTATCGATAGCTCGGCCGTGCTCGCGCAGGAAAAACTACCCGATAGCTGCTCTTTTCCGGCAGCAACTACTGGGCTTGCGACAGAAAATGGTGAAGGAAACAGCCCAGAGAAAAAGCCCTCAAATATCGGGCTTGGCTGTGCTTCGCTTATTGGCAGTCTATGCGTGCTAGTTGCAATGGCATCAATTTTACCTCTCTCGCGACAGAAAACAAAGCATTGATCACACAAAGGAGGCATCTCAGTGGATCGCAGGAATTCACCGCTAACGTTAATTGCGCTCCGCTTATGCGCGTACCTGCTTCTCAATATAGCGATTTTCGGATTAGCTATTGCTTTTTTGCGCTTAATGGTGCTGGCGACTGGATTATTGCCTTGGCATCCATTTGAAGGTGATCTGTTGAGGCGCCTTCAATGGGTCGCAATGGCAATCATGGCATTTTCTGCGCTGGCTTCGACGCTGGGATCGTTTCTAGTTATGGCAAGGGGAGTTTATGGCTTGAGCCGTAAGAATGAAAATGGGAGGAGGGTCGGTGATTAGGCGCCAGATTCCTGTAGGCGGAGGCCTGGAATTGCGAGAACTCTTTGGCCGCTTTATGCGGGAACTGCTGCTTATGGCGGCAATGTTTGTGGTTTTTGTGGGCACTACGATTTTGCTTTTTTACTCCGTTGAATTCATGCCTGAGGCTGTCCATAAGCTGGCCTTGGGCACATTGGAGTACGCAATATTCTGGTCGGGCTTTTTTGTCATCCTAGCGATTACCATCTTTTTGACACTAAGAAACGTTATCGATTTATTCTTATCTTTTAGGCAATCTGTTTTCCAAAATGGTGAGAACTTTCCGGCCCACGAGGCTAAGAGATCTGATGTCGTCCCTAAGTCTGATTCACCGCCCCACCAAGGTACGTTGAAGGGCGAATTAAAGGCGTTCTCCGTATATGCGGCACCCGTCATATTGCTCCTGGGACTGCTCGGAGGCCTAGAATTACACCACCGGCAGATCCAGGAACTCCAAAAAAGAGATGATGCGCACAGGGCGCAGGATGCCCGTTCTCTTACGGCCCTAAGAGACATGGCTATAGACAATTTCGTTGAGATATGTCGTGCGGGTAGAGGTATTTTTGACGCCGGCTCTATGTCTTGTCGGTTTAATGACGGCAAGGTATTGCATGTAAGAGTTCTAGATGTAGACGCAGGTGAATAGCACAATGGCTAACCATATTGGTTTGAAAGCCACTTTGAACATATGCCAACTCTCGCCGAAGCGCGGCAAACTCTCGGCAACGTCACCGTAACTGAGTTCTAGCCTCTGACACCTATATGACCGCCCTCCTATGAAGAGACGGTTCTTCCAAGCTGCGAGCTAGGCGAGATGAGTTGATATGCGATGATTGGAAGCAGCGGAGATGCCTGAGGTCTAT
>DASWQX010000943.1:0-2591 GCA_036403495.1 Thermoanaerobaculia bacterium | reverse complement strand
TCAACTCGGCGTCCTTCTCTCCAGACGGCGCCCGGATCGTCACAGCGTCTAATGACAACAGTGTTCGGGTTTGGAGCCAAGGCGAAGATGGCGCCTGGTCCAGCGTCGCCCTTGAAGGCCATCAAAACTTAGTTTTCTCAGCATCCTTTTCTCCTGACGGTGCCCGACTCGTCACAGCCTCGCAGGACCGCACCGCCAGTGTTTGGGACGTCCGCTGGCTGATGGGCCACGACGATTGGGCGAAAGCCGAGCCGCTCTCGCTTCCCGAGACGGTGTGCCGGGAGAAGCTCCACGGCTCGTTGACCACGATCAGGGACCGGAAGACGAGCCGGAACGTCGAGCGCTTTGCCGAGAGCCTGCTCACTGCAGACGACATTAAGGCGGCCCCCATCCTCGCCGGCCGGGAGGGCGAGGATGTGTGCGGCCCTTTCCTCAAGCCGCGGCCCTGGTGGTCGCGGCTCGCCTTCTGGCGTTAAGTGGCCAGACCACCCAATGGGAGAGGAGACTCAAATATCCGAGATTCTTTAGAGCCATTTCTACGGTAAGCTTTGCGCAGGGAATCCTTATGACGTGGACTGACATCCGCCGGCACTATCCTCACCAGTGGCTCTTGGTCGAGGCGTTGCTCGCGCATTCGAAAGCCGGAAAACGGCTCGTGGACGAGTTGGCGATCGTCGACGCGTTTTCGGACGGTGAAACAGCTCTCCGTGCGTACTTGCGGCTCCATCGTGACACTCCGAAGCGGGAGCTCTATGTGGTCCATAGCGATCACGAGGAGTTGGAGATCGTCGAACGCTAGGTGCTGCAAGTCCGAGCGCCGAAACGATCGTTGATCGGAGGGCGTAGAGACGTTCCCAGCCTGTCCACGACACCCTGCGCAGGCCATGGAGACGGCGGAACGTCTCGGCCGGAGCGGATATCGGTTAAGAGGCCGGGGTCGGATGTACGCAGGTTGATTTGCCCTGCTGAAGGGTAGCCTGCAGAAGGGGCGTGGCAAGCGTAACGGCAGGCCCTCCGGCGGAGACGTCCCGCCGTCCCCGTGGACTCCGGGAGGGTATCGTGGACGGGCTGGGAACGTCTCTACCTCCTCCGATCTAAGGATGAATCCGTGCTCGATTTTTGGCAGCTCCGAGGTTTACGCACTACACCATGACCGGCTGGAGCACGATCTATTCAAAGAGACGCTTCACTCCCGCTCTCCACGGAAAGTTGCCAGGATCTCCTCGGGAAGAGGCTGGTCGAAATCGGCGCTGATTCGAATCCGTCCCTTCAGCCGGCCGGGCGTACGAGGTTCGGCAGCCACACGCACCAGCTTCGCTACAGGCCGGCCGCTCTTCGCGATGATGATCTCTTCCCCGGTGTTCAGGATCTCGCGCCGCCGGATCCAGTTCGGGCTCGCCTCGACGGTGGTTCGGCACACCAGATCCACCTCACGGCCCAACATCTCTTTCAGCTCCTTCTCCATTCGGGCATGGTCCAGCAGGCTCCACTCGGCATCGGGAGCGAAGCAAGCCAGGAGATCGATGTCGCTGTCGGCGCGGAAATCGTCTCTCAGAGCCGATCCGAAGAGGGAAAGCTCGGTAATCTTCCAGCGGCGGCAGAACTCTTCGAGGCGGCCGGCTGGTCCGAGGAGAGCGGAGAGTGCGGGAAGGAGCATGGCGCCGCCTTGGAGGCCGCCTCACGGATTTGAAGCATGGAGCCGATGGTCGGATTTGAACCGACGACCTGCTGATTACGAATCAGCTGCTCTACCCCTGAGCTACATCGGCTTGGACGGAAAACCTGGGTTTCCGCGAAGCGGAGGCGTATTGTAGGGCATCCCTTCAGTCAAGGCAACGGCGGGACCCGGAGTCCCTCCTGCGGGCAATCCCTGCACCTTGTAGCATTGCAGGGGGCATGATGCCCCGGAGGATCAGAGATGCGTGTGCTGAAGTTCGGCGGTACCTCGGTGGGAAGCGCGGAGCGGATCCGCGGCGTGGCGGACATCGTCGGTGCCCAGGCGGCCGAGGGTCCGCTGCTGGTGGTGGTGTCGGCGGTCGGCGGGGTGACCGACGGGCTGCTGCGCGGTGCCGAGGAGGCCGCGGCGGGCGGGTCGGTGGTGCCGGCGCTGGCGCGCTTCCACTCGGTCCATCGCGAGATCCTGGACAATCTGCGCTCCGAGCTGGGCACGGGCCGCGCCGCCGAGGCGGAGGCCGATCTCGGCGTCCTGGATCAGGAGATGGAGAACCTGCTGCGCGGGTTCGGCCTCCTCCGCGAATGCCCGCCCACCGCCCTTGCCCTCCTCTCCTCTCTCGGCGAGCGCGCCGCCAGCGCCCTGGTCGCTCCTCTGCTCGCGGCGCGCGGGCTCGACGCGCGGCTGCTCGATCCCAAGACGCTGATCCGCACCTTGGGGACGCCGCTGTCCTCATCGCCCGACTGGCCGGCCACCCGCGAGGCTTTCACCCCCCTGCGCGAGGCGCCGCCGGCGGTCTCTGTGCTGCCGGGGTTCTTCGGCGGCGACGCCAACGGGCGCGTCAGCCTCCTCGGGCGCGGCGGCTCGGACTACTCCGGCGCCATCGCCGCCTGGGCCCTCGACGCCGAGCTGCTGGAGA
>DASWQX010000942.1:0-4961 GCA_036403495.1 Thermoanaerobaculia bacterium | reverse complement strand
TCCCCCCGCCGCCACGACGGCGGAGGCCTCGACCGCCCCGCAGGCGGCGGCTCCCGCTCCCGCGGCTTCCGGACCCCAGGCGGCGGAGCCGGCCGGGGCTCCTGGCGCGATCTCGTCCCATGGCGCGGTGGTGGACCCCACCCCCAACTCGCAGCAGGCGGCCGGCGCGGCCGGCGCGATCGATTTCGACCTGCCTAAGACGTGGCAGTCCAAGAAGCCCTCGTCGAGCATGCGGCTGGTCCAGGCGGCGATCCCGGGGCCGGGGGGCGACGCCGACTTCGCGGTGTTCTTCTTCGGTCCGGGGGGCGGCGGGCCGGTCGACGCCAACATCGACCGCTGGGTGGGCCAGATGGACGGCGCGACCAAGCCCACCCCCGAGGTCTTCGAGACCCACGGTCTCAAGGTGACCTGGGTCGACGTGAAGGGGACCCTGAAGCCGAGTCAGATGGGGATGACGAACTCGGCGCCGATCTCCAACGCGCGGCTTTACGGGGCGGTGGTCGAGGGACCCGGCGGTCCCTGGTTCTTCAAGACGCAGGGTCCGGAGTCGACGCTGGCTCCCCAGCGCGACGCCTTCGTGGCGCTGCTCAAGAGCGTGCGGCCGAAGGCGTAGGCCGGCGGCGTTCCCAAAATGGCCGGCGGAGAGCTCGCCGGGGTTCCAAGTCGACCCGGCGAGCCCGGCGAGAGGCTCGCCGGCTTTACAACTTCATTCGCCGGCCCCGGCGAGGAGCTTGCCGGGATTTAAAGTCGACCCGCCGGTCCCGGCGAGGAGCTTACCGGCATTTTTTTCTCGTCCGCCGGGCCCGGCGAGGAGCTCGCCGGGATTTAAAGTTGATCCACCGGGGCCGGCGAGAGACTTGCCGGGCATTTTCTTTGGATCCTCGACCTTCGCGGGGAGGTCACCGGGTAGCGATCGCGGATCAGCAAGCCGCGGCAGGCTTCGCCGGCGGCTTCGGAGCGGCGCCGTCCTTGTCGTGGTCGTCGTCGGAGTCCGGCTTGGCGTCGTGCCGATGCTTCAGGGTCTTGCGGTCGTGCCGGTCCTGCCGCTCGATCGCCTTGCGCTCGTCGAAGGTGCGGCGCATCTCCTCGCGCATCCCCTGCATCTCGCGCTCGACCTCCTCGCGGACCTCGCGCTGGAGCTTCTCGACCTCGTCGCGGTTGGCGGCGCGGAACTGATCGCCCATTTTGGCCCGCTCGGTCTCGAGCTGGGCGCGGAGCTCCTCCAGTTGACGGCGCTGCTCCGCGGTGGGCTTCATCGATTCGGCCATCTCGCGGGCCTGACGCTGGATCCGCTCGCGCTCCTCGGCGGTGAGCTTCCCCTCGGAGGCGTGCTTCCGGACCTGCTCGTCGACCATGGACCGCATCTTGGCCAGCTCTTCCTCGTTGGGGCGCATCTGCGCGCCGAGCTTCGCCATCTCCTGGGTGAGACGCTGCATCTCGGGGGAGGGCGCCATCCTGGACGCCTTCTCGGCCAGCTCGCGGGTGAGCTTCTCCAGCCGCGGATTGAGGCGCTGCTGGAGGTCCTTGCTCATCCGGCCCATGTCGCGTGACAGCTTCTCCTGCTGCTCCGCGGTCATCTCGTGCTGCCGGGAGAGCGACTGGAGCTCGCCGTCCATCCCGTCGAGCGCCGCCTGAACGGAGTCGCTCACAGGGTCGGCGATGTCGTCGGCATCGACTGCGGGGTCGGCCGGCTCGGCGTCGTCGTTCTCGGACTCTTGGCTCTTGTTCGCCGTGGCGGCATCACCATGGCGGTCCACCTCGGCGACCGCACGGGCTGTGGGCGCGTCGGTGGCGTCGTTGACGTCGATCCGGGCCGGGGCGGGTGCCGCTTTCGCGGCCGGGGCCGGCGGTGGCTCGGGACGGGCGGCGGAGATGGCCGGGGCCGCGGCAGCGACGGCGATCACCAGGAGGCCCATGGCGGCGGCCAGCCAGGCACGGCGACCCGGAGCCTCGGGAGAACGGCTCTCGTCGAGGAGGCGGCGGATGCGCCGGCCGAGGCTCGACGGCTGGTCGGCCATGCCCGGCACCGGCAGCGCCGGCATGCCGACGGACCAGCCGGCGACCTCGGCGAGGCAGGCGGCGAGCGACAGCGGACGGCCAGTGCGCGCCACCGCCCACTCGTCGCTCAGCATCTCCGCGATCTCGCGCAGGCGGCGTCGGGCCACCCAGTTGAGCGGCTGGAAGAAGAGGACGCAGGCGATCCCCTGCCCGAGCAGGAGCCAGAAGGGGTCGCGCCGCGCCAAGTGGGCGAGCTCGTGGGCGAGCATCCCCTCCTGCTGCTCGTCGGAGAGGCTGGCGAGCGCCCGCGGCGGCACGCAGATCTCCGGCCGCAGCACGCCGAGCGCCACCGGCACCGGCACCCGCGACGAGCACGAGAGGCGGACGGCGCCTTCGAGGCCGGCCTCGGCGGCCAGCCCGCGGAGCTGACCGTGCAGGGTGCCGCCGACGACCCGCGGACGCGACCGCAGACGCCGTCCCAGCCGGAAGACCGAGCGGCCGGACGCGGCAAGCAGGACGAGCGCTCCCAGAGCCCAGACGCCCAGGATCAGGGTGGACGCCGCCACGCGCGGCAAGGCGGCCGGGGGCACGGCGGCCGGCGCGGTGACTCGGATCGCTCTGACCGGCACCCGAACGGTCTCGACGGACGTGGTCGCCGGAATCACCGGGCCCTGCGTCGCTTCCAGAGACGAGGCCACCTGCGCGGGAGCGGCGAGGTTCCAGCGGCCGGCGAGCGGCTGCCAGCCGGCGGCGAGCTGGAGCGAGGCGGTGCACAGCGCGCCGACCAGGGCCAGCTTCCAGACCGTCTCCTCAGCCGCCACCGACCAGCGGGAGAGCGGCTTCGAGACAGCCCAGGCGAGGCCCAGCAGCAGGGTGCTGTGGAGCAGGTAGGTCAGCATCCAGGCGATGGCGAGCATCAGCGATCCTCCTCGCGTCCCCGCGACGCGATCAGCTCCCGGAGCTGGGCGAGCTCCCGGGCGTCGATGTCATGTTCCAACAGATGATGGACCAGGGCCGTGACGTCCCCCCGGAAGAGCTGGGAGGTCAGGCCGGACACCATCGAGCGCCGGACCTGATCTTCGCTCACCAGGGGGCGAAAGATAAAGCGCCGACCTTCGGCGCGGTGGTCGACCACGCCCTTCTTCTCCATCTTGGTGAGCATGGTGGCGATGGTGGTCAGGGCGAGCCCGCGCTCGGGCTCGAGCGCCTCGTGGACCTCGGCGACCGTGGCCTCGTCGCGGTTCCAGAGGACCCGCATGATCGCGAGCTGCAGGTCTCCCAGGTGGTGAGAGCTTTCCGCTGTTTCGGGCGTTTCTTCTTTCATCGGTTGCTTCCTCCGCATCAACTACTGGGATAGTACTACCCGAGTCGTTGATCGTCAAGAGGAAAGTACGGACCCACCTCGGGAAGGTTTCACGGCCCTCGCGGGGGTAGAATCGTGCGGTCTTCCATCGTGAGGATGCCGGAGCTGCCGGCAGAAAGGGCGGAAAGGGGACCCAGATGACGCGGTTCAACGTCTACAAGCTCGCGCTTCTCCTGCTGCTGGCCGCGCCCGCGGCCCGTGCCCAGCTCTGGGTCGGCCCGTCGGCGCTGGAGGTGCGGGCCGAGGATCAGAAGGGTCACGATCTCGCCGGCGCCCATGTGCTGCTGGTCTATACCTCGCTGATGCCCAAGGACGGCCCGCCCGCCGTGGAGACCGACGCGCGGGGGCACGCCACCGTCGGCGGCCTGGCCGACGGCGCCTGGCACGTGGAGGTCAGCCACGACGGCTTCATGACCTATATGGTCGACGTCCACGTCCGCCAGGGGGGCCGGCCCGAGATCGGCGACGCCACGCAGTACCGGGTCCCCGGCGGCGGCACCAACCTGATGAAGGTCCGGATCTCGCGCGGCACGCCGACCGCGGCGGCCTCGGCGCCGGTACGGCCAGCGGTTCGCCCGTCGCCGCCTCCTGCCCCCGCGCCAGCTCCGGCGCCCACGCCGAAGCCCGAACCGAAGACTGCACCGAAACCCGAGCCGAAGCAGCCTCCGGTCGAAGCTCCGCGGCCTGTGCCGCCGCCGGCTCCGCGGCCCGAGGCTCAACCGATTCCCGCGACGGAGCAACCGGTACCGCATCCGGTGCCGGTCACTCCCAGGGACAGCCCGCCGCAGCCGGCTCCGGTCGTTCCCCCGCCACCGCCGCCGGCTCCAGCACCCATCCCGGCAACGCCGCCGGCCGCCGCTCCGGAAGAGGCCGTGCGGCTGCGGACGGCCCAGGACCGCACCTGCGTCGAGTGCCAGCCAGGGGAATCGGCGCTCTCCACCGAGCGGGTGATCCCGGCGGGCGGCGGGGCGGGGTGCGGCGCCGACATCGCGGCGAAGCTGAAGGGGGGCGACGTGCCCACCAGCCTGCCCGCGGGGTGCAGCGTGCTGCGGATCGTCCTGCCGACGGGCGCGCGCTACACCGCCTACCGCTACGAGGTGCAGGACGGCAAGGACAGCCTCGACTGCCCCACGGCGCAGGACTGCCCGAACCGCACCGGCCGCTGGCCGATGGACCCGGTCCTGCTCCGCAATCCCCAGGGGACGGTTGTGCTCGCCCCCTTCGAGAGCGGCCCGGCCGAGCGCGAGCGGCGGGCGGTGCTGACGGTCTACTTCACGTTCGCGACGGGGAAGAAGAAGTGAGCTGAGGGGGAGGGGGGGCGCCCCTTTGGGGCGGGCCCCTCACTCCCCAGCCCTCTCTCCCAGCCCTCCACCCGCCCTACCGGGGAGAGAGGGAGCCGGAAAAAACAATTTCCGCTGCTTTTTCTACTAACTCAAACTAACCACTCCCTCTTCTCCCCTGTATGGACCGGGGACATGGGTAACACTTGTACGGGGACATAGGTAACGCTTTTTGGGAAGCTGTTTCTGGAAGGAGGAGAAACGGCATGTCCTGGCAGGAGAGCGACCGGATGTCTCTACGAGTGGAGTTCGTGACGTTG
>DASWQX010000941.1:0-6089 GCA_036403495.1 Thermoanaerobaculia bacterium | reverse complement strand
AAGCGGGAGGCGAAGGGCTCCGGCGGGTCGTAGGCGGCGTGCGGATCGTAGAGGTGGACCCAGAGGAAGCGCGGCTTCCCGGCGTGCGCCCGCCACCAGGCGAGCGCCGGGCGAACCACCTCGTCGCCGCGCCGTTCGGGGAGGACGAACTCGGTCTCGTTGGCCCCCTTGGGGTAGTGATCGTCGTAGACGTCGAAGCCGTGGTTGAGCCCGTACTGCGAGTCGAGCGGGAACGCGCCCACGAAGGCGCCGGTGGCGAAGCCCGCGCCGTGCAGGACGGTGGCGAGGGTGGGGACCTTCGCGGCCAGCCGGAAGCCGGTGTTGTCGCGCACCCCGTGCTGGAACGGATAGAGGCCGGTGAGGATGTTGGTGTGCGAGGGGAGCGTCACCACGTTGTGGGCGTGCGCGTTGGTGAACACCCGCCCCTGCGCGGCCAGGCGGTCGAGCACCGGCGTCTGCGCCCGCTTGTTGCCGGCGAAGCCCAAGGCGTCCGCCCGCAGGGTGTCGATGGTGATCAGAACGACGTCGCGCGACGCGGCCGGAGCCGGGCGCGCCGGAGCCTTGTCGACCTTCCCGGCCTTGCCGGCAGGCGGCGGTGCCGCGGCGAGAAGGAGGCCCGCCAGAGCGGCCATCGCCGCAAGAATCCACTTCGCCATAGCGCGGCGGATTGTAGCAGGGGGGAGGGCCGGCGCTCTCAGATGCGTAGCGCCTTCAGCCGCGCCACCGAAGGCTCCAGCTTCGCGATCAGCTCGGGCAATTCCAGCAGCTCCAGCCCCATGCCCGAAAGCAGGTTCGGCCCGCTGTCCAGCCCCGGCTCGAAGCGCTGGACCACCCGCGCCCGCAGCAGGACCGGCGGGAGGGAGGAGACCGGAAGGTACAGATCGACTCTCACCGTCTCCTGGAGGCGCGCGGGGTAGCGCGTCGAGACGAACAGCCCCCCCTGCAGGATGTCCCGGTGGAAGACCTCGAGGAACTCGTCGATCCCGGAGAAACGGACGTTGTAGGTCCCGCCCGACGGATCGACCGGAACGGCGGGCTTGACCGGTTTGGGGGGGATCGGGGGCTTCGGCGGCGCGGCGACCGGCGCTGGCGAGGGCGGCTTCGGCGGGGCCGGAGGCGCCGGGGGCAGAGGCATGAGGGCGGTGGGAAGCGGCGGCGCGGAGGGGGGCATGTACGCTGGCGGGGCCACGGGCTCCGCACGCGTAACGTCGCGGGAGATTTCCTGGCTCTCGCCGAGACCGGAGGGGATCAGCTCCCGCACCAGCTCCTCCACCGACAGGAAGCGCACCCCCATCCCCGACTGGTTGAGGCGCGCCATCTCCGGCTGCATCTTGCGCGCGTGCGCCACTATCCCCTCCACCATGAAGCCGCGGTCGCGGTCCATCACCTCGACGCGGATCCGCGAGCCCGACGGCACCGGGTTGTTGGTGGCGATGAACATCCCGGTGAGCGAGATATTTGTGGTATAGCCGCTATAGGAGGCCGGATCGCCCTGCCGCCAGAAGTGAACCTGGACCCGGCGGGGTCGGCGGACGGCTCGGCGTCGGGATGCCATGGACTTTCATTCTATCGTGCCACTACGATTCACGCCCGACATGCCGATCACTACGATGCCGCAGATGCCGCAGACGCTGGAGACGACCGTGGCCGCCTGCGCTGGCGAGGGAACGGTGCGGATCGAGACCCGTCCGCGGCCGGCGCCCGGACCCGGCGAGATGCTGCTCCGCCTGCGCTGCGCCGGCCTCTGCGGCACCGACCTCTTCAAGCTGCGCCACGGCACGGCGGCCGCGGGCTCCGTGCTCGGGCACGAGATCGTCGGCTCCGTCGCCGCCCTGGGCGACGGGGTCCGCGGATTCGCGCCGGGCGACCGCGTCGCCGTCCCGCACCATGTAGCTTGCGGCGAGTGCGAGCTCTGCCGGCGGGGCGGCGAGCCGCACTGCCCGGCGTTCCGCGAGAACCTGCTGGTGCCGGGGGGCTTTTCCGAATGGATCCTGGTGCGGGCGCGCGCCGTCCGCGAAGCGGCTTTCGGCCTCCCTCCTCATCTCTCCGACGAAGCCGCGGTGTTCCTGGAGCCGGCCGCCTGCGTGCTGCGCGGCGTCCGCAAGACGCGCCTGGCCGACGAGGGGTGCGCCGCGGGGTCCGCCCTGATCCTGGGCGGCGGCAGCATGGGGCTCCTCCACCTCCTGGTGCTCAAGGCCGTCCATCCGGAGCTCCGGGTCGCCCTCTCCGATCCCCTGGAGGAGCGCCGCGCGCTCGCCCTGCGGCTCGGGGCCGACGCCGCGGACGCCCCCGGAGCCGGGACCGCGGAGGCCGTGGCGGCTGTCTCGCGTGGGCTCTGCGCCGACGCCGTCTTCGACACCGTCGGCGGCGCGGGGCCGCTGGAGGCGGCTCTGGCGCTCTCCCGTCCCGGCGGCGTGGCGGTGCTCTTCGCCCACGCTGAGACGCGGGAGTCCGCCGGCTTCGACCTCAATATCTTCTTCAAGAGCGAGCGCCGGCTGCTGGCCACCTATTCGAGCGCGCTCGCCGACCAGCGCGAGGCCTTCCGCCTGCTGGTCTCGCGCCGGCTCGACCCCTCGCCGCTGGTCACCCACCGGCTCCCCCTCTCCCGCTTCCAGGAGGCCGTCGACCTCGCCCGCGAGCGGCGGGCCCTCAAGGTGCTCCTGGTGCCGGACGGGGAGGCGGCTTGAGCGGCGACCGGCCGGTGACCCAGACCACCGCCTTCCTCATCGGCCCGGAGCGCCTGGAGCTGCGCGAGGTGCCGGTACCGGAGCCCGCTCCCGGCGAGCTGCTGCTGCGGGTCGGCGCCGCCACCACCTGCGGCACCGACCTCAAGGTGTTCCAGCGCGGTGGCCACCCCCGCATGCTGAAGGCGCCCACCCCGTTCGGCCACGAGATGGCGGGCACCGTCACCGCCGTGGGCGCGACCTTGCCCGGCATGCGGAGCCTGCGCGAGGAGTCCGAGGAGTGGCGTCCGGGCGACCGCGTGGTGGTGGCCAACTCGGCGCCGTGCGGCGCCTGCGAGTGGTGCTCGCGCGGCCGGGAGAACCTCTGCTCGCGTCTCCAGTACCTGAACGGTGCCTTCTCCGAGTACCTGCTGGTCCCCCGCCGCTTCGCCGAGGTGAGCACCTACCGGCTCCCGGCCGATCTGCCGTTCGAGATCGCCGCGCTGGCCGAGCCGCTCGCCTGCGTGCTGCACGGCCTGGAGATCTCGGGGCTGGAGCGGGCCTCGGAGGTGGTGATCTACGGCGGCGGCCCGATCGGCCTGCTGTTCGTGGACGTGCTCGCCAACTCGCCCGCCGACTTCCCGGCCGCGGGCGATCATCACATCGTGCTGGCGGACCCCAACCCCTGGCGGCTGGAGGTGGGGAAGGGGATCGGCGCCAACGCCACCGTGCAGGTCGGCCGCGACGGCGGCGAGGCCCCCCGGCTCTGCCGCCGGTCGCGCACCGGCGACGGCTTCGACGTCGCCATCGAGGCCACCGGCTCCCCCGCCGCCTGGCAGGACGCCCTCGCCTCCGTGCGCCCGGGCGGCGTCGTCCAGCTCTTCGGCGGCTGCCCGCCCGGCACCACCGTGCCGCTGGACGCCCACCGCCTCCACTACTCCGAGATCACGGTCAAGAGCGCCTACCATCACCGCCCCTCGACCTTCCGCCGCGCCCTCGACCTGCTCGCCAGCGGCGCCCTCCATCCGCGCGCCCTGCTCTCCGCCGAGCGCCCGCTCGCCGAGCTCGAAGCCGCCCTGCGCAGCATGCGCCGGCGGGAGGCGCTTAAGGTCGTGATCCGGCCGTAGCCGGAGCTTACTTCGCAGCCTTCAGCGGCGCCCGCAGCATCAGCCTGCGGACCCACGCCTGCTGCGTCTCGGAATCCACGGCGACGATCCCCCAGACCAGCTCGCCCTCCCCTTCCAGCACCGTTTCGAGCCCGCCGCGGTCGGCCGCCGCGAGCGATTCCCGGACGTCGAAACGGAGGATCTTCCCCTTGCGGTCGGCCGCGGGGGGCGACATCAGGACGTTGTAGACGTCGAGCTTGCGCGCGGCGAGATCCGCCGGCCACGCGGCGTCGAACCGGAGGTGCGGGCTCCCGGACGTCCCCTGGCCCAGCACCTTGCCGTCGAGATTCTGCACGCTCAGCCGCACCGGGCTGTGAGCGCGCTGGGCCGCCGGCCCCCCCGCGACCAGGTCGATCACCAGGCGCCGCTTCTCGGTACCGCTCAATCCCCGGTAGGACTCCCGCGTGCGCACGGCGGCCGGCGCCCAGACGCGCACCCCCGGCCGGCGCACCGCGATCTCCACCCCGGCGCTGTCACGCTGGAGCAGCGCGGAGGCGGGGTGGAACGCCGCCTCGTAATAAGCGGTGGTCGAGCCGGCGATCCGCGCCTCCAGGTCCCGGGTGTCGCGCCCTTCCATGTAGAGGGCTCCCGTGGTCTTCGCCATGTCGCGGAGGACCGCGTCGGCGTCGACCTCCTGGCTCCGGTCCGTGTTGACGAAGACGGCGACCGCGCCCGAGGCGGCGAGCGCCGCCAGCGGCTCGCGGAAGCGGTCCACCAGCGGCGGCGCGCGCCGGGAGTCGACCTCGACGCTGTCGTCGGTGCCCACCTTGAAGCCGCTGTCCCCGCGGAAATAGAGCCCCTCGTCCATCCCCTGCGAAAAGAGCAGCAGCAGCTTGGGCCCGGAGATGCTTTTCACCTCGCCGGCGAAGTCGCCCAGCGAGACGGCGAAGCCCCGCGCGGCATTGCCGTACTCGCCGCGCCCGCCCGCCTGGATGCCATCGTAGACGGAGCCCATCTGGATGTTCGGCGCCGCGGCCGCATACTGGCCGCGGCTCGCCCGCTCGGCCGGAGGGCCGAAGTCGGCGTCCGGGGAGTCCTGGAGCTGCAGGCGCCGGATCTCGGGCTGGAGCGCGGCGATGGCGGCGAGGAGCTCCTTTTTTCCCTCGGCGTCAGGCGGCACCGGGCCGAGCTTGCGCTCCAGGCCGGCGCGGCTGCCGTTCGCGATCAGGAACAGGCGGTCGCCGCCCGGCCAGCTCCGCACCATCCGGGCGGCGAGCTGCTTGTCGGCCTCGAAGCCCGCGGGCGAGGAGAAGGCCTGATCGAAGAGGAAGAACACGGTGCGCGACGGCGTCGGCGTCAGCGGCGAGGATTCGGCGCCGGCCTTCCCGGACTGGATCACGTAGCGATCGAAAGATTCGATCGGAACCGCGGCGCCGCCGACCCGCAGCTCGATCTCCTCCGGCTTGAGGTCGTAGACCGGACGGCCCTGGCTGTCCACGGCGTAAAAGGGGACGATCTTGACCTCGACGTTGACCGTTTCGCCGGCGACGCCCGCGGAGGGGGCCGCGGGCAGCACCTGTCCGCCAGCTCCTTGGACCTCGGCCAGGGCGCCGGCGACGACCAGCGCGGTGGAGACAGCACGAAGCGAGATCGGCATGGTCCCTCCTTTTCGTGGAAGTTGATGCCTTAACCACTTCGCAAAATTCATTCCTGCTCTTCCGAGCCTTCAAATCCGTGGAAGCGTTCCAGGAAGAGGGCGCCGGCGTCCTCGCGGCAGGACGCCGAGGAGGGCTCGCTTTTTAAGCGCAGGGGCACATACATTGATGTAGATCCCTTTTATGCAGTCTGAACTGAAGGGCCGCGCCGGCCCGATCAGACAGTTCAACCAGGCCAGGCGAGGCCCACTTCCGAAGGAGGTGGCGTATGAAGCTGTGTCGCCGTGAGTTGCTCCGGCTCGGAGCCGTGACAGGAGCGGGAGCTCTGCTCCTGCCGAAGAAGCTGGCGTTCGCCCAGAGCTCTCCCGCTCTCACGCCGTTCGTGGATCCGCTGCCGATCCCACCGGTCCTGTCGCCCGGCGCCGGGACGATCGACGTCCACATGCGGCAGTTCACCCAGAAGCTGCACCGCGACCTGCCGCCCACCAAGCTCTGGGGTTACAACGGCATGTACCCCGGGCCGACCTTCGAGGTCCGCAGCGGCTCGCCGGTCTCCGTGCAGTGGCTCAACGACCTGCCGAGCCATCATTTCCTGCCGATCGATCACACCATCCACGGCGCGGAATCGACCGTGCCCGACGTGCGCACCGTGGTCCACCTGCACG
>DASWQX010000940.1:0-4597 GCA_036403495.1 Thermoanaerobaculia bacterium | reverse complement strand
CCCAACTCAGGGCTGCCGGTCGTCGAGTCCCTGCGCGGCCAGCCGGCGACGCGGTCGGTGCCGCTCCTGATGCTCTCGGCGCAGAGCGCTCCCGCCGATCGCGTGGCCGCCCTGCGCGCCGGCGCCGACGACTATCTCTCCCGCCCCTGCGATCTCGACGAGCTGCTGCTCCGGCTCGACCGCCTGCTCGCCAACCGCACCGCCGCCCTCCAGGTGCTCCAGGGGGACCTCGCCAACCACCCGCTCTGGGCCCTGCTTCAGTACCTCGGCCAGGTGCGCAAGAGCGGCATCCTGCGCGTCAAGGCCGAGAGCGGCGCCGGGACGATCGAGATGCGCGACGGAGAGCCCGCCGCGGCGCGCTGGGAGGGGGAGCTGCGGGGACGTGAGGCACTGCTCGCCCTGCTCTCGCTGGAGGAAGGGGGATTCCGCTTCGATCCGATGGCTCCGGGCCTGCCGGCGGAGGCGGCGCCCGGGCTCCCGCTCCAGGAGCTGCTGATGCACTCGGCCTGGCTCAAGGACGAGATCGGCAAGCGCCGCCACCACCTGCCGCCCACCGGCCAGCCGCTGCAGGCTCTGAGCACGACCCTGCCGCAGATCGAGGGGGGCTTCCACACTCTCCCGTTGCGACGGGTGTTCGAGCGGGCGCTCCAGCGGCCGGGAGTGCGCCTGTTCGACCTGATCGCCGACGAGACGGAAGCGCCGATCTCGACCCGGCTGGCCGTCGCCCTCCTGATCGAGCACGGGGTGCTCGCCCCGCAGTCCGCCGAGACCGACGCGGAGCTCCAGAACACCCGCGAGATCTCCAGCGGCATCCTGTTCGAGCTGGCGATCGAGGACCTGCTGGAGTCGGCGGCCGGAGCCGGGTTCACCTCCACGGCGCTCCCCTACCTGCTGCTGATCGAGCCGGCGGTCTGGCCCGATCTGCGGCGCCTGCTCGAACAGGCGCCCGGCTTCCGTCAGAACGAGAACCTGCGCCGGCTGGTCGAGCAGGTCGAGCTCCGCCGCGCCGGCAGCGCCACCTTCCCGGGCAAACGGGGCAAGCTCTCGCTGCACGTCCAGGTGCTGGCGGGCACGGTCCAGCCGCAGGTCAATGCCATCGTCCCGGGCTGCGCCGGCATCCTGGTCTGGATCCGCGGCTCCGAGTCGCTGGACGGCGTGCGCGCCGTGGTGCAGCGGCTGGAGGCGAGCGGTCCGCGCGGCGCGGCGGGCATGGTGGTGGCCGGCGCGGAGACGGCGAGCCGCGAGACCGGCCCGCTCCTGCGCGGCGCCGCGCGCTGGCGCAGCACCCCCCACGAGCCGCAGAGCCTGCTCGGCCTGCTCCGCCTCCTCCACCCGGACGGGCGCTGACGAGAGCCATGCCGGCCCGCCCCACTGTGCTGTTGATCGACCCGCAGGCCGAGCGCCTGCGAGAGCTCGGCAACCGTCTCGCCGCCGAGGGGTACGAGGTGGTGCCGCTCGCCGATCCCGCCCGCGCCCGCCGCTTCGCCGAGGGGCTGGAAGCCGCCGTGATCGTCACCACCACGGCGGCCCTGAAGACGGGGGTGGACCTCCAGGCCCTTCTCGGCGGCTCGGAGGGCATCCGGCCGGCGGCCCGCACGGTCGTGGTGCTCGGCGATAGTGCTATCGAAGAGGAGGCGCTTCCGGCGGAGGTCTCCTTCCTGCCCGTGAGCGGCGTGGAGGCCTCGGAGATCGCCCGCCGCCTGCTGCTCGTGCTGCTCGGCCGCGAGCTGGGCGCGGTGCCCGACGCCGGCCTCGCCTCGCTGGTGGGGGACCTCGCGCAGACGCCGCTCATCGAATTGCTGCGCGGCTTCGACGCCGCGGCGACCAGCGGCCGGATCGATCTGCGCGGCGGCTCGCTCCTCCTCCAGCGCGGCCAGGTGATCGCCGCCGCGGCCGGCGCCGCTCACGGGCTCAAGGCCTTCTGCCGGCTCGGCCGCCTGCACGAGGGGCCGTTCCGCTTCGTGCCCGGCGAGCTGCCGGCGCGGCGCGAGATCGAGGAGGACCTCGATTCCCTCGTGCTCGCCGCCATCGAGGACTCCCTCGGCGAGTTCCCCGATCCGCGCGTCCGCGTGGAGGTGGAGATCGGCCCGAGCTTCTTCGCCTCCTCTTTCGCGCCGCTCCAGCAGCGCATCCTGGGCTCCGCCCAGCGCGGCGCCACCCTGCGGCAGATCCTCGACGGCCTGCCCGACCGCGACGGCGAGATCGTGCAGGAGGTGCTGCGCCTCGAGGAGCGGGGATTCCTGGTGCGGCGCGAGCCCGCCGTGCAGATCGTCACCGACTCCACCGCCGACCTCCCAGCGGACCTCGCCGGCGCCCACGGCATCGACGTCGTGCCGCTGACGGTGGCGTTCGGCGCCGAGTCCTTCCGCGACCGGGTCGATCTCCAGCCCGGGCAGTTCTACGGCCTGCTCCAGACGAAGAAGGCCCATCCGGCCTCGAGCCCGCCGACGGCCGACGAGTTCGCCCGCCGCTACGGCGAATGGCTGAGCCAGGGGCACGACGTGGTGTCGATCCACCTCTCGTCGCGGCTGTCGAAGACATTCGACAATGCGGGCGCCGGCGCCGCGGCCGCACTATCCGCGAATGGTGGCAGCAGCGAAGGCGAGCAGCAGGGCACCGCCCCCTCCGTCTCGGTGATCGATTCGGGGCAGGTGAGCCTCGGGCTCGGCCTGCTCGCGCTGTTCGCCGCCCGCATGGCGGCGCGCAACGAGAGCGCTCCGGAGATCCGGCGGCGGCTGCTCAACCTGGCGCCGCGCGTCCACACGCTGTTCGCGGTCGACACCCTCGAATTCCTCGCCCGCGGCGGCCGCATCGGCCGGGCGCGGGCGCTGCTCGGCGGCCTGCTCGGGATCAAGCCGATCCTCGGGGTGGTCGAGGGCGAGGTGGCGCCGGTCGACCGCGTCCGCGGCGGGCGGGCGGCGCACCCGCGCATCCTCGCCCTTCTGAAAGAGCGGATCGATCCGACGCGGCCGGTGATCGTCGGGGTGAGCCACGGCAATGCCCCCGCCTGGGCGGACCGCCTGGAGAAGCTGCTCCGCGAGACCTTCGCGGTCAGCGAGCTGATCCAGGCCGAGGTCGGTCCGGTCGTCGGCACCCATGCCGGCCCGGGCGTCGTCGCCGTCTCGCTCTTCCAGCCGATGGGCGACGAAGCAGCGCTGATCGCTCCCCTCTGACCGATCCGTGTACACTGGTCGAGCCCGTTCGCGGCCACGGAGGAACGGTTTGAGCCAGCTCGGTTGGGATCATCTGACACCGCAAGACAAAGCCGCGATCCTCCGTGGGATCGAGGACGGCGTCGCCTATGGCGGTCCCTACCACGTGGAGTTTCACCCCCAGGACCGCTGCAACGTCGACTGCTTTTTCTGCTCCACGGCCGCGCTGCGGGGCAAGGACGAGATCCCGATGCCCCGCTTCGAGGAGATGCTCGGCGAGCTGCGGGAGATGGGTACGCGGACGGTCCGCCTGTCGGGGGGCGGCGAGCCGCTGCTCCATCGCAAGATCCGGGAGTTCCTGGGAGCGATCCAGGCGAGCGGCCTGCCGATCGAGAACGTCACCACCAACGCAGTCCTGCTCCGCAAGGAGATCGCCGAGCTGCTGGCGGCCACCTGCGATCACGTCACGGTCAGCCTCAACACCGCGGACGAGGCGACCTACGCAGCGATGATGCAGACCAGCCCTCAGAACTTCCAGCGGGTGGTGGACAACGTCAAGGCGCTGATCGCCCTCCGGCGCGAACGGAGATCGCGGCACCCGCAGGTGCTGCTCCAGTTCCTGGTCTGGCAGGGGAACTACCGGCAGATCCCCGAGATGTACCGCCTGGCCAAGGAGATCGGCGTCGACCGCATCCTGTTCAACGGCCTCGCGTCCCTCCCACCGGAGAAGCGGATGACCCCGGCGGAGACGGACGAGATGATGGAGCTCTACGAGGAGGTCCTGCGCGCCGACGAGTACCGGACGGTCGGGGCCATCAACAGCTTCGAGCAGGACCTCTCGGCGCGGGTGGCCGGGATCAACCAGCGGCTGAGCGCCGAGCGCTCGCTCCTCTCCCTCCCGCGCAGGGCCGCGCGCTTCCTGTCGCGGGACGGCTCGACGCTGCCGGAGAAGCTCGGGCACCTCGGAGACCGCCTGCGGATGCGGCGGGCGTCGCGGGCCGGCCAGGGGCTGGACACCCACTGCCTGATCGGCTGGCACTCGATGGTCGTGCGCACCACGGGCGCGGTGGCGCCCTGCTGCATCCTGCAGGAGAAGGAGCTGGGGAACGTCTATCGCCAGTCGGTCCGCGAGGTCTGGCACGGCGAGGCCTACGACCGCTTCCGCGGCGAGCTCTCGCGGATCCTGCGCCGGCGCGCCGACTGGCAACACGATCCCGAGAACGACCGCACGGTCACGCCGCTCTGCGGCCCCCAGGGGCGCTGTCCGGCCGGCTCGTTCTATTACCAGCCGGACATCCCCTTCCTGCGCGCCTTCAACAAGACCGTGCACTCCCTCGATTCGTAAAGCCTGAGAATCGCTCCCGAACGCTCTCCTCCGTGACGGTTGGGCGAGCTGATCCGTACAAAGGATCAGGTTCGTTCAAAACGCGGAGGAGCTGCTTTGA
>DASWQX010000939.1:0-5068 GCA_036403495.1 Thermoanaerobaculia bacterium | reverse complement strand
CTCGTCGTCGACGCTCCGGTGGCGGCCCTCCGTATAGCCGCGCAGGTCGAAGACCCGCACGTCCAGGAGCCCCTTCTCCCGCGCCCTCCCGATCAGGCTGGTCGAGAGGAAGGGCGCGAACAGCTCGGGGAAGATCGTCAGGACTCCGACGCGCATACTTCCAGGAACCCCGGCGGCAGGGCGAGATCGATCTCCCCCACCTCGACGTCCACCCGGCGCAGGAACTCCTTGACGAACGGCACCGGCACCCGCCTCCCCTCCCCCGCGACGATCAGCATCAATCCGCCGCCGTCCTCGACCACCTCGACCACCCGGCCCAGCTCATCGCCGCCGTCGCGGCAGAGGCAGCCGAGCAGCTCGTACTGATAGTACGTGCCGGCGGGCGCCTTCGGCACCTCCGCGCGCGGCACCTCGAGGTCGAGCCCCCGCAGCACGGCCGCCTGGTCGGGGTCTGCGTACCCCTCGAAGCGCACCACCGCGCCGCTCTTGTGCGGCCGGCTGGACGCCACGATCAGCGCGGTTGCGGGCGTCGTCCGCGTCGAGGGCGCGCCCTCGCGGACGCCCAGCAGGCGGCTCCCCTTGCGGAAACGGTCCGGCACGTCCGAGAGCACCTCGACGACGACCTCGCCGCGCACGCCGTGCGGGCGCAGCACGCGGCCCACGGCGACCGTCTCCGGCAGGTCGTTCCGCGCGGCTCCCGCGCCTTCCGGACCTTCAGTCTTCGAGGATTTCGAGCTCATAGTGCGCACCCCGGCGGTCCTCACGGGTCTCCAGCAGCGTGCGCATCGCCCGGGCCGTCCGCCCCTGGCGGCCGATCACCTTGCCGAGGTCGTCGGGAGCGACCTTGAGCTCCAGGACGCCGCCCCCGCGCCGGTTGGGGATCTCCTGGACCTCCACCGCGTCGGGCTGGTCGACCAGCAGCCGGGCAAGCTCCTTGAGATCGTCCGCGAGCTCGGGCATGCTCAGGCGCTCTTCTTCTTCGTCTGTTGGACCAGCCTGGTGACCGTGGGCGACATCCGGGCGCCCCGGCTCACCCAATAGTCGGCGCGGGCAGTGTCGATCGTGACCTGCGCGGGCTGCTTGGTGGGGTCGTAGTGACCGATCTCCTCCACCGCGGCGGCGGTCGGGGTGTTGCGCGAGTCCGACACCACGACGCGGTAGAAGGGGTTGTTCCGGGCGCCCATACGGCGCAGCCGAATCATCAGCATCTCGAAAGCCTCCAGATTCTCATTGACGGTCGCACGGGCAAGCCAAGGCCTGGCGCCCCTGCACAAAGGCGGGCAAGCATAGCAGAGGAGGGCAGAGATGCCAAACGGTCGAGCGAACCTACTCCTTCTTCCCGCTCTCTTTCCGGATCTCTTCGGCGAGGCTTGCCATGATGGCCGGCGTCGCGACACCCATGTGGATCGAGAGGAGGGGCTGGTCGACGATATGGTGCGCCACGACCAGCCCACCCGCCATGATGGCGACGAGAGCACGAACGAACCAAAAACCGGGCTTGGCGTAGCACCCCGGCGTCGGCGCTTCCTTGTGATAGGCGTTATAGGCGAGCAGGACTTCGACCGCGCAACTCCCGGCCGCGCCCCAGAAAAAGGACTGCCACAAGGCTCAGGCCTGACCCGTTGCCTTCCGCTCATGGCGGCTCGGCATTCCGTAGCCCTCGTCGCCAAGATCGACGTTGCCGAAGTACTCGACGAACCGGCGCACCACCCTCAGGGACAGATAGGTCTTCCGCCGCGGCCGTGGCGCGAGCAGAAGGAATAGGAGGCCGGCGACCACGAGCAGGAAGATGGAGGTCGAACCGAAGCGAAGGATCTCTGACAGCATGGGCAACCCTCCAAGTCTTCCGCCCCATCAGCGGCGGGCTCCCGGAAGATTACGCAAACCCGAGTCCCGGGTCAAGCGATTCCCGCTTGACTCCCGCCTTCCGCTTTTCTAGAATCGGGCATTACATTGCGCTTCGCCGCGATTACGGGACTGGAATCTCCGGTCAACAAAAACGGCCCGGAGTGAGTGGAAGTCGGCGGCCAGTTGACCCTCGAACTCGCGGGCTCGATCCTCGACGGGCGCATCGCCTAATGCTCCTTCGGCTTTTCGACCCGCGGGTCGAGCTCTTCGACCCACGGGTCCAAGTCCGTGACCCATGGGTCCAACATCGTGCCTCACGGGTCAACAACCGCGACCCACGGGTCCAAGTCCGCGACCCACGGGTACTGGGCCTTTTTGAAATTCGGCCCCGGGGGCGGTAACTAGACGCGGCAATCTGCGGTACCGTCCTCTCCCAGAGGGAGAGGACGTCCTTTCCCAACAAGCTAAGCGGCCCGGCGGAGTGTGTCACCACGCCGCCGGACCTGACCCAAGCAAGGGGATCAGCCCATGCCCGAGCTAGTTTCAGATTCTACCAGTCCGCCCGCCATCCCTCCCGACGACTGGGAGCGCCTTCCCGCCTTCCGGGAGACGTTCCTGATGTACGTCACCCCTCCCGGCTACGCCGCCGCCCTCCAGACCATGGGGGAGATGCTCTACTCCCTCATCCTCAACAACCCCGCCGAGTGGCCCGGATGGCCCGAGAGCAGCACCCGGACGGAGATGCGGGCCGCTGGCGCCGATCTCCGCCACCTGCAAGGCTTCCTTCGGAGCGTCGAGAAGGAGCGCGAGGTGTCCAGCCTCGACGCGGAAGACGCCTATCTCGCCCTGATGGCGGGCAAGCTCTCCCGCAAACTCGGCAGGATGGCGGAATGGATCGAGCGCGAGCTGGCGGGGGTGCCATGAGCAACCGGCGCGCCCTGGGACATCCCCGATGGCGGGAGGGCTTCCGCGAGACGTTCCTGGTGGTGTTCACTCGGCAGGGGGACGCCTCTGCCCTCCGGCGCCTCACCCTCCTCCTCTCCGAGCTGTACGTCAACGCCGCGCCCCGCTGGTGGCCCTGCCCCAAGGGGAGCGAGTTGGACGCCGTCCTGCGCGCCGTGGTGGCCGATCTGCGCCACCTCCGGCACGTCCTGGCATGGGCGGAAGGGGCGGATACCACCTACGGCATGGAGGGCACCGCCCTCGCGCACTTCGTGGGGCGTCTCGGCGGCGACCTGGAGAAGATCGCCGTCTCCATCGAGTCGGCGATGGCGGACCCGAAAGGTACCCTGGAACGGGAGCGGGCCATCTCGGATGCCGCCGTCTTCATCCGGCGGGAGGTGGCCCGGTGAGAGTGGCGACGTTCACCGTCCATGCCACCGCTTTGCAGTCCGCGAGATGGAAGCAGGCGGCGGAAGCGGAAGGCCACCGCTCGGCCGGTACTTGGCTCGCGGGAGCGGCGGACGCCTATCTGCGGGTCCGTGCCAGGGCCGGGCAACCTATCGCCCTCGCATGGCATCTGGGGGCCTTCACGGTCCATCTCATGGACGGCCGAGAGGTCAAGGTGCGCGGCATGGTGTCGCCTCCCTTCGGGCTCTATATCGGCAACAGCCACGGCCCGGACCGCAACAAGCGGCGCACGCTGGTACACCTCCCAACCGGCCGCGTCATTGCCACCCTCCGAAGCTCCCGACAAGCCCGCGCGCTGGCTTCGGAGATCGCCCCCGCCCTCCTGCGCCACGAGCTGCCGGACCTCGCGCCAGTGGTCGAGCGCCACGTCCGCGAGTCCGCCTAGAAGCACCACAGGGGCGGCGCCTGTACGGGCTGCCCCCGTGCCATACTGGAGACCGCTATGAGCAAGAAGCCGAAGCCCGATTTCACCCAGATAGCCTTCCGCGTGGCTCAACAGGCGGCCCACTTAGAGCCCCCGGCCGAAGAGCCAGCACCGACACCGCCTCGCGTCGCTGCAAGCCGCAAAGGGGGCTTGAAGGGTGGGAAGGCCCGGGCCGCGAAGCTCACCCCAGAGGAACGATCCGAGATCGCCCGGAAGGCGGCGGCTTCAAGATGGAAAAGAGCGGATAAGTAGCGCTAAACAAAGGCTCTGCGCGCCAAAAACCCTTGACTTCCGCGCGCCTTCCGTGTAGGCTTACGCGGCTAAAAGGGGGTGGGCTATGCCTTCCAATGTACTGCACGCGGTTTTGTTTGAGGACAGGGGTTGGTGGGTTGCTCAGTGCTTGGAGCACAATCTAACAGCGTCTTCTAGGGACCCGTTAGAGTTACCAAAAAAGCTAGAGTACGTTGTCAAGGTCCAGTTTGATGCCGATCTCGAAGCGGGTAAGGCTCCGTTCAGCACTCTCCCCCCGGCTCCGCGCCGCTTCTGGACGCTCTTTCAGAGCGCGGAGCCATGGCGACTGGACGACTCGGACGCGGATCTGCCGGCCGCTCCCGTCTGGACCGAACTGGCCTGCGTCTAGTTCACTCCAGGATTGAGACCCAACAGTCTCGCATCCAAGCCGAAGTTTTCACAGATCGCCTCTTGATCTCTAGGCGACAGTAAGGCGTTGTAGCCGCTGTCGCCTAGGGAAGCAATCTGCCCGCCCTGACCTTCCAGGAAAATACCTGCGCCCGTAGTCTGCTTGAGAGAAGTCTTAAAGCCGAACAGTTGATCGAACTCTCTCATGAGTTGCCGCACTGTGCGTTCGTGATTCAAACCGAATCTCCATTCAGAAGCACTGCACCATCGACAAGGGAGAGTCTACCACAGCTTGCGGCATTCAATGCCGCTATGTGCAGTGAGCTTGCCACGCGCCGCGTGGGCTGCTACTGTAGCGGCATGAACCAAGACGAGTTTAATGCCCTTGTTGGTTCCGCTCGACAGGAGTATGAAGACGCCTCTGGCCGGCTCACGACTCGGATCGAAGCGCTAAGGAAGTCTCTTGACCGCGACGAGCGACGGCTATCGGCGTTAAGGGAGCTTTACGACAAGCGGCTCCATGACATCACCCGGGCGTATGCCGGCCTTGCGCCGTTGCCGGCATTGGCGCCAACGGCTATGGCATACAGTGGCCCTCGCGGAGAGGGGAAGCGCAATAAGCGGGGGGCACTGGACGGTCCCCTTCTTGAGCTTGTCAGAGAGGTTGCCAATCCTGTTGTGACGGTGCCGCAGATGACCGACGCATGGAATCAGCGTCACGGGTCCGAAGGCTTAGTCAGCCGCTCA
>DASWQX010000938.1:0-1637 GCA_036403495.1 Thermoanaerobaculia bacterium | reverse complement strand
TCTAGGGGAAGGGCGGGGCCTTCCCTGCACTCACCCCCGCCCCGGCGTCCTTGCTAGTTCTTCCGCCCCCCGGTCCTAGCAAGGACGCTCCCTTGATCCCCTCATCTTTTGAGCCTTTCATCCTGGGCTCCTGTGATCCTTGCAGGGCACGCCAGCCATGACAAACAACATCCGCCGCCTGAAGAGCGACAACGACGAGTGCCGCGTCCTGGCGTTCTCGAACCGTCAGCTCCCCGACTACCGCCGCGCGATGGAGGAGGCGATCACGGCGCTTCTGAGCGCGCCCGCCCCGATCGAGCCGGGGACGCCGGCCGAATAGTGTGGCGCAGGCGATGTCCGCCAGCGATCCGGCGGATGTCCGACGAACTCGGGGCGGATAAGAGCCGGGAATCCCAGCCCCAACAATCCGCCCATCCCACGAGGACGCCATGACACCCAAGGAACGGGTCGCCCGAGCGATCGCGCTGGAGCTGGGGCTGAACTTCGACCGGATGAAGGTCTGCGCGCTCGGCCCAGAGTTCACCCAGGACGACATGCTGCGGGCGGCGCAGGCGGCGATTGATAGCCTGTCTGAACAGGGCAAGAGCCGAAGCCGATTGATCGAGCATGACGAGGAGCCGTGACATGCAGAACCGCAGGCGCGACCTGTTGCACCGCGACCGGCTCCATGAGTTCCGGCTCTGGGCCGCACGGAACGGCTACGTCATCGAGCCAACGAAGGGCGCGTTCGAGGTGCTTCGCGTCCGCGGGGCGGGCGGTGGCGCGCCGATCATCTTCCACGAGCGCGGCTCGAATACCTCCGGCAACGGAGACGGGTCGGACCACATCACGGCCACCGGCAAGGGCGTGCGAATGGTTCTCGACTTCCTGCACGACACCCGACCACCACGGGCCTAACCTCTCCGAGGAATGCGGACTCGGGTGGCGGCACCCTTCGTCTGACGCACACAAGCGACGGGAGAGCGCAGCGATGGACGTCCTTGAGGCCGTAAAAGCCGAACTCTCGAAGTTGGGGTGGGATAACGGCATCCAGGCGGGCTCGGTTAAGCGGGACGCAGCCGGCGCCATCATCGCGACCCGCGGCAGCGTCGTCTTCGTTCACGACATGGAGAAGGCTTGCGACTTGGCGGCCAGCCGCTTGGCCCTGGCCGAGCTGCTGCACCGCCGCGCCCGCCAGCGGCGCTAAGACCGACGCTCCCCCTGCGAACGTATGGCCCGGCTAAACGAGCGTCTAATTTCCGGCAGCGCCGGGCCGGCGTAGACCGATGGCAGGGATGGGGTTTTCTCCCTCCGGCCCCAGGCCCTTAAACCTCGCCCCTGCTAGGCCCGTCCTCCCCCTCATGTGCGCCTAGCGGGGGCATCTTTTGATCCTTGAATCCGGGGCTCCCGTGATCCTGGCAAGGCACGCGGGAGCAGCCCTCGCCGCGCACGAGGACGACCATGATCCACAAGCACGACGACTGCCGCGTCCTGGCGATCCCGAGCAGTCTGCTGCCCCGCTATCGCCGCACGGTTTTGTGTCTGCTACGGCCCTGCCCTGTCAGATCTTCCAGGCTGACGAAATAACTGCGCCTAACCATGTCCCAGGAAACACATCGACTGAGGAGAATTCCTGACATGAAGAAGTTTGCTTTCAC
>DASWQX010000937.1:0-17902 GCA_036403495.1 Thermoanaerobaculia bacterium | reverse complement strand
CCAGACGTACCTCCCGCTCGCCGCCCCCAACGCCTACGGCAACAACCGCTTCGTCGACTATTGGGGGCTCTCCAATACCAACGAGGACGCCTCGGGATTCGTGGGGACGGCGATGCTGCTCGCCGCCCTGCTCGGGATCGGCGCGCGGCGGCGTTTTCCGCAGGAGGGGCTGGCGCTGGGGATCGCCGCCGCTTGCCTGCTGCTGCTGGCGCCTGGGTCGCCGGCCAGCCACCGCCTGCTGCTGCCGCTGTCGCTCTGCCTGGTCTACCTCGGCGCCTGCACCCTGGAGCGCTTTCAAACCGGCGAGGTCCGGCGGTGGCCGCTGCTGGCCGTAGCTCTGGGACTGGCGGCGCTCCTCGCCTGGGGGTATCTCGCTCATCCCGACCCTGCGGACCCGGCGCGGCTGGCGATCTTCCGCTTCGGCTGGCTCCGCTGGCAGCTCCGCTTCCTGGCGGTGGCCACCCTGCTGCTGGCGGCGACGGCGACCTTGCGGCGGCCGGCGAGGTCGGCGGCGGTGGCCGGGGTCGCGGCGGCGATCCTCGCCGAGCTCCTCCTCCTGCACCGGCCGGCGAACCCGCCGATGCCCCGCCGCCTGGCGCTGCCGGTGAACGGCCCCCTCGCCTTCCTGCGCAAGAACCTGCGCGACGATCGGATGGCGGCGTTCGGCCGCGACTTCCCGCCCAACCTGGCGGCGCTCTACGGGCTGGCGGACGCGCGGGTCTACAACCCGATGGCGCCGCAGGCCTACGTCGAGCGGATCGCGCCGGTCGTCTTCGCCTGGTGGGGCGAGATCCCGCTGCTCGGCGCGCCCGGCCACCCCCTCTATGGCCGCCTCGGCGTGCGCTACCTCCTGGTCGCCCCGGACGCGCAGCTCCCTTTTCCTCTCCAGCGTGTGTTCGCCGACAGGGACGGTTCCGTCTGGGAGCAGCCCCGGGCGCGCGGGCGCCTGTTCGTCGAGGGCAGCCGCCCCGCCGATCCGATCGCCGTCCAGCGTCTCGAAAGCGCCTGGATCACCGCCAGGACCCAACTCGGCCGCGCCCAGCGGCTCGGCTCCAGCCTCTATCAGGACGGCGGCTGGCGGGTGCTGGTGAACGGCCGGGCGCGGCCGGCGGAGGTCGAGCAGGGAGTCTTCCTGGCGGCGGATTTGCCGGCGGGCGAGGACCGGGTGGATCTGCTGTACCGGCCGGCTGGATTTTTGCGGGGGTGGGTGATCGCGGCGCTGGGGCTGGTGGTGGGGGTGGTGATGCTGGTCCGCCCGCCCCGAATGGGCGGAATTTGAAGCCTTGGGCGTGAGCCCACCCTGTTATAGACATCTTGAGTGGGTCAGAGACCCGCCCTGCGGGCGGCCGACTCGGCCAAGGTTGCCGTTTATTTAACTTCGGCTATATAATGGCCTTCTACCGAAGGAGGCCTTCATGAATTGCTCGCCCGTATTCCGCTCCTCCCTGCTGATCCTCTCTGCCGCCGCCGCCCTGTTTATGGGCTCGCCACCAGCGTCGGCCATCACTCCGACGCTGGTCGGCATACCCCACGGTGCAGCAGACCACAGTCCTTGCACCTACTTCGATTCCTCGGGCTGTGAGGACAAGGCCGTCTTCAGCACCGCCTCGTTCGACGAGGGTGGGCAGCGTTGGATCTACGCCAGCGCGCAAAACGGCCACATCTTGCTCAATGAGAAGAACCTGTCGACGGGCGCCTGGATGTGGACTCCGAGCGTGCAGGCTATCAACATGGCCTCGATCGACTCGACCGCGACGGTGGCGCTCGGCAGCGTCTTCTCACAGGCCGGCCATCCCTACTTCAATCCGGTCAACAGCACCTCGTACTCCCACATCATGTATTTCGTTTTCCAGGGGCAGTCGACTCCGGGCCTGGCGGGAAGCGTCTGCGTTTCGTACTCCAACGCCGGGATCAATTGGACGACACCGATCTGGGCCGTCGACGGCACTCCTGGAGCCGTGCGCGGACGAACCTGTGGCACCGGCGCCGCCGGCCTCGTCGCCGCCGAGGCGATCGCCGGCTTCCACACCAGTCCCTCCACCATCCATCTCTTCCACATGGAAGGGAATCTCAGTGTCATTTCGCCCCTGGCCACCAGCGGCCGAACCTTGACCTACTATTCGACCGCCAGCTCCAGCAATCCCGACATCCTGACCCGGGTGGGGGAGATCACCGCGAGCGGGATGTCCAGCGTCAACCGGCCCAGCGGCACGGCGCACCGTTTCTTTTTGAATCTGGAAGCAACCTACGACCCGGCCAACGGGCACGTCTATCTCCTTCGAGTCTACGGCGCGCCTTATGACGTCAACGATTCAACCCTGCCTTGCGAGAGTGCCTGCCCGGGTGGCCTGGCCACATTCCCCATGCGGGGGCAGATCTACGACATGCTGGTCAACGGCGATTTCACGAAGACCCTCTCGACCACGGCCAACTCCTGGAACCTGCTCGCCGACCTCGGCGATTTCTATGGGCATGCAACCTTCGACACGGGAGTCTGCAAGCCCTATCTATTCCCAAGCTGTGTGCCGCAAAGCCGGTATCTCCCCGACATGGACTCTCTCTCGGTCCACAAGGATCCCACCGGACTGCTGTACCGCAACGCGCAGGGGCAGGCGCTGGTCTTTGCCGGCTTATGGGTTCGCAAGCCGCGAGAGCAGAGCTGCCACGACGTGTGGCAGGCCGGCGGACCTCCCGGGGGGACCTGGCGCGACGGCGACCTGTATCAGTTCTTCTGGCCGCCCCTGGGGACTGATCCGACGATCTGTCCTTGAGGCTCCGGGCTGTGGTCTCCCCCTCTCCCGGTGAGGGAGGGTGGGCGGGGGACGGGAGAGGGGGCTGGGGGGGTAGGGTTCGGGCGGGCGGCCGTCCCGCCTACAACCCCAACTCCCCCGCCGCCGCCTGCAGCGCCCTGATCACGTTCTCGATGTGCTCGTCGAGCGGCAGGCCGATCTCCTCGGCGCCCTGGTAGACGTCCTCGCGGTGGACGCCGCGGGCGAAGGCCTTCTCCTTCAGCCGTTTCTTCACCGACGGGAGGTCGACGTCGGCGAGCGACTTGCTGGGCTTGATCAGGGCCACGGCGGTGACGAAGCCGGCGAGCTCGTCGCAGGCGTAGAGGGCCTTGGCGAGGCGGGTCTCCCGCGGCGTGCCGGTGTAGGGCGCGTGGCCCAGGATCGCCGTGCGCATCGCGTCCGGGTACCCCTGGGCGGCGAGGATCTCGACGCCGCGGTAGGGGTGGTTCTCGGCGTCGGGCCAGCGCTCGTAATCGAAGTCGTGGAGCAGGCCGGTGAGGCTCCAGAGCGCTTCGTCCTCGTTCCACAGACGGGCGTAGTAGCGCATCGCGGCCTCGACGGCGAGGGCGTGCTTGCGCAGCCCCTCCTTCTCGGTGTACTCGCAGAGGAGCTTCCAGGCCTGGTCGCGGCTGGGGAGGCGTTCGGTCTCGGGCATGAGCCATACGCTACCAGATGTGACTACAATGGGCGCCATGGCCGAATCCAGCAAGCTGACCGTCCGCTGCCCCGACTGCGGCTCCGACCTGGTGATCGACGCCGCCACCGGCGCGGTCCTCTCCCATCGCAAGCCCAAGCAGCCGCTGGCCGGCGGCAAGGATTTCGACTCCCTGCTTGCGGGGATCGACGACGACAAGAACCGCGCCGAGGACGTCTTCCAGCGCGAGGTCGCCGCTCACAAGGACCGCGACCGCATCCTCGAGGAGAAGTTCCGCGAGGCCCTGCGCCGCGCCGAGGAGGATCCGGACCAGGGGCCGCCCCCCCGCCCCTTCGATCTGGACTGACAGGCGGCTGTGGTAGAATCCCACTCCGGCCTGTCGGTTTCCGCCTCCCGCCGCTGTGCCCGAGCCTCAACTCCGGTCCGTTGCCGCTCGTAGCGAGTCTGAAACGCTTGCCTGATTGTGACCGACGACGAGCCCTCCCCGGGCTCGCGAACTAAGGAGTCCAAACTTGAGTCCATGGTGGATACGCCCTACGGCTGAAAGCCCAGAAGAAGAGAACCGCAACCAGCCGAAACCAGCCCCGCCGGCTCCTGCCCAGGAACCACCGGCCCTGGAGCCCGTCGCGCAGCCGCCTGTGGAGCCCGAGCGCGTGCGGCCCATCTTCTCGGAGGCACCGCGCGAGTGGGCCTCTGAGCCAACCTCCCCGTCCCCCGCTCCGGTCTTCCACGAGGAAGCACCGATGGCGCTGGCGCCCCACGCGCTGCCGGCCGAAGAGCCTGGCGAGGAGGAATCCGACGAACCGTATGACGAGGAAGAGGCGGACGAGGAGCTGGAGGCCGGCGAAGCCGACTCCGAAGCGGCCGAAGGAGCGGAAGGATCGGAAGAGAAGGAGGGGGACGAGAAGGACGCCGAAGGGCGCCGCCGTCGCCGCTCCCGTGGCCGCCGCGGCGGCCGCCGCCGCAACGGCAAGGCCGCGACCGCCGATGCGCCCGCGACCGCCGAGCCGGCCGAGGAGGAGGACGACGAGGAGGAATCGACCTGGCGCGAAGAGCCGGCCGTCGAGGAGCCCGTCCGCCGCCGCGCCGCGCCGGCGCCGTCCCCCAGCCGCTATGTGATCTCCCCCTCCGAGGTCGAGTCGATGGCGCGCGAGATCATCATCTCCGTGCCCGACAGCCGGCGCGACGTGCAGGAGCGCAAGATCGCCATGTTCTGCGATTTCGAGAACATCGCCCTCGGCGTGCGCGACTCGGAGATCAGCAAGTTCGACATCACCCTGGTGCTCGAGCGGCTGGTCGAGAAGGGGAAGATCATCGTCAAGAAGGCCTACGCCGACTGGGAGCGCTACAGCGACTACAAGCGCCCCTTCCACGAGGCGGCCATCGAGCTGATCGACATCCCGCAGAAGTACTACTCGGGCAAGAACAGCGCCGACATCAAGATGGTCGTCGACGCCATGGACCTCTCCTATGCCAAGGAGCACCTCGACACCTTCGTCATCGTCTCGGGTGACAGCGACTTCTCGCCGCTGGTGTCGAAGCTCAAGGAGAACAACAAGTACGTCATCGGCATCGGCGTGAAGAACTCGTCCTCCAACCTGCTGGTGGACAACTGCGACGAGTTCATCTACTACGAGGACGTCTGGCGCGACTCGCAGAAGGGCCCGAAGCTCGACGGCCTCAACAAGAAGACCGCCGAGGCCTTCAGCCTGATGATCGAGTCGATCCAGGCGCTGATCCGCGAGAACAAGGACGTGCTCTGGGGCTCGATGATCAAGCAGACGATGCAGCGCAAGAAGCCCTCCTTCAATGAGGGCTACTACGGCTACAGCACCTTCTCGGAGCTGCTGGAGGACGCCGAGCGCAAGCAGATCATCAAGCTGAAGAAGGACCAGCGCTCGGGCACCTACATCGTTACCGGCTTCGCCAAGACCGGCGAAGGCATGACGTCCACGAGCCGGCGGTAAGCGAACGGAACACGGACGAGCACGGACCCACACGGACAGACAGGGACGAGCCCGTCGTCCTCGATGTCCGTGGAGATCCGTGTTCGTCCGTGTCTGTCGTGCCCCTTCAGGCCGCCTGCTGCCGTGGCGTCCGCCGCCGCAGCGTCGCCTTCAGCCAGAGGAAGCCCACCGCCAGGAAGGGGAGGGCGTAGACCAGCGATCCGAGCGGCCCGAGGATGCCGGCCGGCGTCGCCTCGACGTCGGTGCTCAGCTCGCCGCCCCCCTCCGAGCCGCCGATCACGACGTGGGTGCGCCACATCTCCCCGCGGTCGAACTGCACCTGGGTGTAGAAGCGCGCGCCCTCGGAGACCGGCTGCGGCTCGGCGGCGTAGAACACCTCCGGCAGCCGCTTGGTGACCGGCTGGACGCCGATCCGCACCGTCGTCTTCACCGGCATGCGATGCCCCTTCGGCGCGTCGAGCACGACATAGTAGGTCCCCGTGCCGATGTTCGGGTCGGCCCAGACCGAGGCGATGTAGGGGCCCACCGGCTTGTCGACCAGGATCGGGAAGGGGGGGCCGTAATGAGCCTGGGCCGGCGGCGCGACGGTCAGGCCGCAGAGGAGAATGAGGACTGCGAGGCGGTTCATCATCGGCCTCCCTTCAACTGCCCATCATCATCGCGCCGCGCATCTCCATCGGCTGGGCCATCAGCCAGAGGGCGGCGGCCCAGAGGAGGATGGAGAGGGCGGCCCAGGGGACGAACGCCGGCAGCGCGCGCGCCGGGTACTCGCGCTCGGCGATCCGCCAGGAGACCAGCAGCGAGCCGAAGACCCCCAGGGCGAGGAAGCCGAGCTCCAGCGGGTGGACCAGCGCCGGCGAGACGCCCGTGAGCCGCCAGTTCGGCGTGCCGAGCAGCGGCGGCAGGCCGAAATCGGCGAGCGCGCTCTGCGCCACCGGCACCACGGCGAAGAGGCTGGTGCAGACGTGGAACGTGTAGTGCGCCAGCCAGGTCCCGAAGCCGAGGGGCACCAGGGCGTAGGCGAAGCGGGTCATCAGCGGCAGCAGCGGCTCCCGCGTGCCCGCCCCCCGCCGCGTCGCCCAGGCCGCGAGCCCGAGCAGCAGGGCGGGCTCGACGATCAGCAGCAGCAGGAAGATCACGCCGAGCACCGGCGCCTCGTGGGTGGTCCCCATCCGCGCCGACAGCCAGGACTCCAGGGCATAGATCGGACTGACCATGCCGAAGGCGTTGAGCAGCGCGCCGAAAGTGAAGACGAGGGTCAGCGCCGCCAGGTCCTTCCGCTGCGAGAAGAAGCCGACTCCCGAGCGGCGCGGATCGCTCCACAGGTCGCTCCCCGGCACCCGCGAGGCCAGCGCCACGTTCTCGTGCGGGCAGGCATAGACGCAGTCGAGGCAGAAGGTGCAGTCCATGTTCCCCCGCTTCTGCGGCTGGAAGAGCATCAGCTCGCACCCCTTCTGCGTGATCACGGCGGGATTCGCCGCCGCGCGCGTCCCCTTGATGCAGTCCAGCGTCGTGCACGAGGCGCAGACGTCCGGATCGGCGATCTGCACCTCCAGCGGCGAGATTGTCGAGGCCACGAAGTTGAACTGGCCGATCGGGCAGACCCACTTGCAGAACGAGGCCTTGCGGAAGAGGCCGTCGACGGCCAGGGCGCCGACGAAGTAGGCGAGGATCAGCCACGCCGTCCACCAGGGGGAGCTCCAGAGGTCGAACAGCTCGTAGAGGAAGAGGATCAGCACGAAGAGCGCCAGCGACAGCCACTTGTTGCGCAGCCGGCGCGGCCAGTGCCATCTGGGCTTGAGGAAGCGGCGGGCGATCTCCCGCGGCAGCATGAAGGGACAGGCCATGCAGAAGAGATTGCCGGCCACCAGCAAGGCGAGCACCAGGGCGCCGCGGAAGTGGATCCAGGTCAGCAGGGTGGCCAGGTTCCGCGGCGCGAGCTGGGGTCCGAACAGGCCGTGGACGATCATCGCCATGGCCAGCACGAACAGCGGCAGTTGCAGCGCCTTCCGCGAATGGCGCCAGCGCAGGAAGCGTCCCAGCACCGGTACCCGGAGCCAGTCCGTTCCAAGCTGCCGGCGCATCGGCCCTCACGCCATGGCGGCGACGCGGGGCTGGACCGCGCAGGTGCAGTGCATGTGCTCGGCCTCTCCCAGCGGCGGGAACATGTGGTAGTACATCGCGATCACCATCGGGATGAACACCAGCGTGTTGTAGATCAGGTGGAGCTCGACGCGGGGGACCCAGAGCTGCGCGATGCTCGTCGGCACCGGCCGGTTGAACAGGTTGTGCCCGACGATGACCTGCCCCTGCAGCAGGGCGTGCTCAATGTGGTGCCAGAACTGGATGATCAGCGCCACGTTCCACCAGGTCCGCGAGGTGCCGGTGAAGCCGGGCCGCAGCAGCCAGATGCCGAACAGCATCACCACGGCGTAGGAGTAGTGGAGCACCTCGGACTTGATCAGCCAGGGGTACCAGAGCCCCAGCACCCCGAGCGACTTGGCCACCGGCCACTTCAGTACGTAGATCTGAAAGGCCTGCGCCAGGTGCTCGGACCAGTGGCCCAGCACGACCAGCATGAAGACCTGCAGGGCCCGTTCGTGCCAGCGGGTGTTCAGACGTTCCCGCAGGGTGGTGTGGGAAGCGGGCAGGGCGATCGAGGAGGCTGTCAGGTCCATGGGCTGTCCTTTCCTCTATTCCGTTCCTTTCTATACTGGTGCGAGCAAAGCGCAAAAGAGAGCCTGCCGCCCGTATTCCGACCCGCCGGCGGCTGGCCCTGATTTTGCTGACCCTGTGGAGAGCATAGCCCCGATTGCCATGATTTCAACCACACGGGGTCCCATCAAGGAGGAAGCAAAATGCAGCGTAAGATTCGTTCGTTGGCTCTGGGTTTGTTCGCCGGCGCGGCGCTCACGGTAGCGGCCGCGGCGGCCGACACGGCGGCCGGCACGGGAGTGACCTTCGTCAACGGCAGCAACCATCGCGTCGACATCTATACCCGCTACGGATCGGACGCCGCGTGCGACGCCCGGCCCGAGGCGAAGAAGGTCGCCATCGACGCCGGACAGAACGGCGTCGTCGATTCCGGCAGCTCCAGCGTCTGCTACTGCCTGAAGGTCCCGGACCGCGGCAACTGCCCGAGCGGCGGCTGGCTCGAGGTCAAGGCCGGCGGCACCCGCCACCTGCTGTAAGTCACGCTCAAACCCTGGCGGGAGAGGCCGCGCCAACCTGGCCTGGCCCTCCCGCCATTTCTTCGCCGCGAAGCGTCAAAGTGACATTTGTTACTTCCAACGTCTCAAATTTCCCTCAGTGGCCGACGCACTGCGCGTAGAGCACGTCGGTATACGGCTGGATCGTGCCGGAGGCCCAGCCCGACGAGACCGAGGCGCCCACGCTCACCGTCGTGATCGTCGGATGGGCGGGGTCGTTGGGGCAGCCGCAGGTGTTCTGGAGATCGGCCGTGATCGCATTGTTCTGCACGTAGGCGCTCAACATCCCCGAGACCGCGACGGCGCTGTCGGCGATCGCCGACAGGGTGCCGGTATTGTTCCCCGTCACCGAGGCGCCGGTCCCCTTGGTGGCGCCGGCGCCGAACCAGGGGCGGGCGCCCACCGAGAGCGCGATGTCGAAGTGGGTCCGCGGCCCCGTCCAGAGCACGTTGTCCTGCACCGACGAGCCGGTGTAGTCGGCGCCCGCGGTGTCCGACAGCGGGTCGAGGGTGATCGCGCCGTAGGAGGGGTTGCCGGCCGACAGGATCGTGTTGTTCTTGATCAGCGACTTCTGCACCGCCGGGTAGGCGCGGAAGAGCACGATCCCGACGTCGGTCGCGTCGACGATCTGGTTGTTCTCGACGTCGGCGTTCTCGCAGGCGATGCTCAGGCCGTCCGTCCACTGGCTGATGTCGGCGGCGCCGGTCTGCTTGAAATGGAGGCTGGAGTAGGCGGTGACCAGGTTGTTGGTGACGGTCTCGCCGCCGCAGATGTGGCTCCACTCCGCCGTGCCCAGGGCGTGGAAGCTCGACCAGCCGGCGGAGTTCGAGATCAGGCAGTTGGAGACCGCCGTCCCGGTGCCCCCCTCGGTCTCGACGTTGATCTCGTTGTCGCCGTAGCCGACGTTCGTCCGCGCACCGTCCACCCAGACGTTGAGGAGCTTGCCGTCCGGCTGGACCGTCACCATCGGCGTGGCGAAGGTGCCGGCGCGCACCAGCCGGCCCATCAGCGCGTACTTGGCGTGAGGGGGGGCGCCGTAGGTCGTCAGCGTCACGCCGGCCGGTATGTTCAGGGTCGACGTCAGCGTCACCAGCGCCTTCTGCGCCAGGGTCACCGTGCCGCCCGAACCGGCGCTGTTGAGGGCGCTCTGGAGCGCGCTCTGGGTCCCCGTGAAGCCGGGCGAGGTGACCGGCAGGGCCATCGCCGCCCGCGAGTTGAACGAGTAGCTGCCGGTCCCCGAGGCGCTGCAGATGGTGGTCGCCAGGGTGGCGAACTCGCCGCTGTCGAAGAGTTGGTCGACGATCGTCGACCAGGCGGTGCCGGCGTTGAGGGCGTTGAGGTTGCTGGTAAAGCCGGTGGGGTCCGGCTCGCGGTTGAGCACCCCGCGGTAGAGGCTCAGGAGCCGGGCGGCGTTGTCGTAGCCGAGGTTGGTGTACTCGGTCGACAGCCAGAAGGGGCGGCCGTGGGACTTCAGGGTGGCCGCGGTGCAGCCGGCCGAGTTGAAGTTGTTGACGCTGTCCTCCCAGCCGGTCTGGTCGGGAATCCGGCCGAGCGCCTCGGTGTACATCTTGGCGATCCACTGGGTGGGGACGACGGCCCGGGCCGGCATCGCGGCGAAGGTCAGGAGCGCGAGGGGGAGGGTGGGCAGGAGTCGATTCAGGGTTGTGGCTCTCATGGGGAGTCCTCCTGAGAGCTATTTCATTATTGCAATCATTGCACCATCAGGGACCGCCTAGCTAAGCTAAGGGCTCGTCACAGAATAACTGTTCCAGTTCTGATCGAGTCAACTTCCGTCCGGCCCAACGGGTCGGGAGATCTCAGCCCAGGGCTGAGGCCGAAGGCCGATGCCCTGGGAAGCCAAGGGCCCCCATCGTTGCGGCCTGAAGGGTCGCGAGAACCCGACTCGGCAAGAAGGCTCCCGCGGCCCTTCAGGCCGCAACGGATTGTCCTCCCTCCCTCCCAGGGCATCGGCCTTCGGCCTCAGCCCTGGCTCCGTTCTCCCGGCCCGGTGGGCCGGACGGAACCAGACGTCCTGGGGCTGCCGTGCTCCGGGAAACTGGTGCAGTTATTCTGTGACGAGTCCTAAAGCCTACGCCGCAGAAATCCAAGAGCAAGGACGTAAAGGACAACAAGGACGGCAAGGACAGTAAAGGCCGAGAGACGGTGACGACCTCGATAAATTCTTGTCCTTGTTGTCCTTGCAGTCCTTTACGTCCTTGCCGGCTTTTCTGCCGCTCAGACTCCTAGCGCGGCCTTCCGAAGACCGGCTCCCTTGTCAGTCTCGGCGGATTCTCAGACCCTGAGGGGTGGCAACAGCCAGGCAGCCTTGGAGAGATTGTAGGTCCGTAGAAGTCAGGACTTGTTCCAGCAGCTCGAGCACCGGAACGATTCCGTCCGTGTCAGGCCGCCGCAGCAGGACGCCTGCGTGGCTCCCCGGTGGGTACACGCGGAGATCCGCGAATCCCTTGTCCGCCGTGATGAGGAACCGTCCTTCTTCCTGGATGGCGCGCCAGAGGACTGGATCCTTCCAGCCGCCCATTCCCTGCTCCCTTACGGTGGCTACCTCTTCGTATCCAGCTTCCCGGAGGAGAGCGGCAACCGACCCCGGGAGATCCTCGTCGACCTTGAAGAGCACCAGCCTTCCCTCCTCTAGGCGGTAAGGGGGAGAAGGCTCTCCTGATGCAAAACCTCCGCGGCGTAGGCCAAGGCGCCGAGGATGTCAGCGGAGGTCAACTGCGGATACTCCGCCACGATCTGCTCGACGGTCAGGCCATCCGCCAGACTCCCGACGACAATCCGCACCGGAATGCGGGTGCCTGCGATGCAGGGCTCCCCGTGATGGATCTCGGGATCGGCGACGACCCTTTGCTGCCAGGTGACGAGCTTCATGGTCAGTGCTTCAAGTTTTTACGCCTTCCGAAGGCGCCTCAGCTCCGCTTCCAGAGCCCGGAGCCGTTCCTCGGTCGCGCGCTGGGCGGACTCCGCTTCGGCGGCTCTCGCTTCCGCGTCTCGTGCCCTGGCTTCCGCGTCCCGCCGGGCCGCTTCGACCTCTTCGGGCCAGAGGACCGGCTCACCCGTCTGAGCGTCGAACAGGCGCAGCCGTTGGCCCTCGGGTTTCATCCGCAGGCCCGTGGTCCGGCTGAGCAACGCTCCATCCTCCGCCATCGGGATCGATTGATAGCGCCCTCGCAACAGCCGGAAGCCCTGGAGCTGTGGCCGCAGGTACTCTCCGAAGGGATCGAAGAGAATGTATTCCTCCGCGCCGATCCGCTCGTAGATCGACTTCTTGAGCCCCAGATCCTTGTGCCGGGTCTTCCGCGACGTGACCTCCACCACCAGGCTCGGGGGTCTCTCTTCCCAAACCAGATAGTTGGGCCGGTTCCACCGGGCCACCCCTTTGGCCAGCATCACGTCTGGAGACACCCGAGCCTTCGGATTGCCCTTCTCATAGAAGAGGAAGAAGTTGCCTCCCACCCAGGAGTCCGACACCGCAGCATAGCGGCTCTGCAGGCCGACAATGAGGTCGATCGACACCTGGACGTGCTGGGGAGTTTCGGCCATGGGTTGGCCGTCGGAGGTGGGGTATTGAATCTCCTGCTCACGTAGAAGGGCACTCATACGTGCCTGCCTTTCCCCGACGGGTCGCGGGATCACACCACGAAAACCCGTCGTGACGCAACCTCGTCGCATCTCTATCCTAGCATGCCTCGCGGTCTACGACCCTCGGAACGCGATGTATACTCGGCGACCGGAGGCCTCTCTATGTCCAGGCAAAACACCCGTCTCACCACCCCCCTCGTCCGCGAGAACGGCGCCCTGCGTCCGGCCACTTGGGACGAGGCGCTCGACCGCGCCGCGGCAGGGTTCCGTTCGGCGGTGGAGAAGCACGGCCCGACGACGTTCGGGCTGTTCAGCTGCTCCAAGACCACCAACGAGATGAACTACCTGGCGCAGAAGTTCGCGCGGACGGTGGTGGGCAGCAACAACATCGATAGCTGCAACCGGACCTGACACGCCCCCAGCGTCGTCGGTCTGGCGACGGTCTTCGGGATGGGCGGCGGGACCAGCTCCTATCGGGAGGTGGAGGAGACGGACCTCGTCCTCCTCTGGGGGAGCAACGCGCGCGAGGCGCATCCGATCTTCTTCCATCACGTGCTGAAGGGGATCCACAACGGCGCCCGGATGTTCGTCGTCGATCCGCGCGTGACCACCTCCGCGCAGTGGGCCGTCCCCGGTGTCGGGCACCTGCCGCTCCACGTCGGCACCGACATCCCGCTGGCCAACGCCATCGCGCGGGAGATTCTCGCGGCGGGCCTGGAGAACCGGAGCTTCATCGAGCACGCGACCAGCGGCTTCGAGGCCTATCGCCGCAGCGTCGAGCCCTGGACGCTGGAGCACGCCGAGGCGGTAACCGGCGTCTCGGCGGTACGGATCCGCGAGCTGGCGCATTCCTATGCCCGCGCCGACCGCGCCATCCTCTGCTGGACGCTCGGCATCACCGAGCACCACAACGCGGTGGACAACGTCCTCGCCCTGATCAATCTCAGCCTGCTCACCGGCCACGTCGGCCGCTACGGCTCCGGCGTCTGCCCCCTGCGCGGTCAGAACAATGTGCAGGGGGGCGGCGACATGGGCGCGCTTCCCGATCGCCTGCCGGGGTTCCAGCACGTCGAGAACGACGAGCTGCGCACCAAGTTCGAGCGCGCCTGGGGCGTGCCGGTGCCGCCGAAGAGCGGCTGGCACCTCTCCGGGATGTTCGAGGCCATGGAGCGCGGCGAGCTGACCGCCCTCTACGTCATCGGCGAGAACCCGGCGAGCTCCGAGGCGGACCAGCACCGCACCGTCGAGCGCCTGCGCGGACTGGAGACGCTGGTCGTGCAGGACATGCTGCTCACCGCCACCGCCGAGCTGGCGGACGTGGTGCTGCCGGCCGCCGCCGGCTGGTGCGAGTCCGACGGCACTGTGACCAACAGCGAGCGCCGCGTCCAGCGCGTGCGCCGGGCGCTGCCGCCGCCGGCCGGCGTGCGCGACGATATCGAGATCCTCTACGAGCTCTCCCGCCGCATGGGGCGCGACCTGGGGAACCCCACCGCCGAGGAGCTGTGGGACGAGCTACGCACGCTCTCGCCCGTCCACACCGGCATGTCCTACGCGCGGCTGGAGGCGGAGGACGGCCTCCAGTGGCCCTGCTACGACGAGACGCACCCGGGCGAGCTCTACCTCCACGGGCGGCTCTGGGAGCGCCCCGTGGTCGGTCCGCGCGCGCCCTTCTCGGTCGTGGAGCACGATCCGCCGACCGACGAGCTGACCGACGAGTACCCTCTGCGGCTGACCACCGGCCGGCATCTGGATTCCTACAACACCGGCGTCCAGACCGGCCTCTACGCCTCGCCGAACCGGCGGGCTCCCACCGTCGACCTCCACCCCGCCGACGGCCGGAGCCTCGGCGTCGAGGCGGGCGACCTCGTGCGCATCGTCTCGCGGCGCGGCGCCGTGGTCGCGCCGGTACGGTTCGATCCCGGGCTGCGGCCGGGGCTGGTGTTCATGACTCTCCACTTCCCCGAGCAGATGGCCACCAACGAGCTGACCATCGACGCCGTCGATCCGCGCTCGGGGACCTCCGAGTTCAAGGCCACGGCGGTGCGGATCGAGCCGGTCGGTGCCGCGGTAGTGGCGTAGTAGAGTCTGAAGCCGCTTATTCTCCAACCGACCATATGGACCTGCACTTCACCGCCGACGAACCCGATGCGGACGAGACGGCGGCGGTCGACGCCTGCCTCGACGGGCTCCCCCTGAACGGCGACCGCCGCCAGTATCTGATCCCCGTCTTCCACGCCATCCAGGATCGCAAGGGGTGGGTCAGCCCGGGCGCCCTCAACTACGCCTGCCGCCGCCTCGACGTGCCCCCGGCCGAGGCCTTCGGCGTGGCCGATTTCTACGCCCTGTTCCAGACCCGTCCGCATCCGCCGGTGACCGTGCACGTCTGCGATGACATCGCCTGCCGGACCCGCGGCGCCGAGGATCTCTGCGCCGAGGTCGAGGCCATGCTCGGCCCCGCCGGCGAGAGCCGCGACGGCCATGCGACCTGGCACCGCAGTCCCTGCCTCGGCCTCTGCGAGCGGGCGCCCGCGGCGCTCGTGGTGACGGCAGGGCATCCGCCGCGCGACCGCGACCTGGCACCGACCAACGCCGCGGACATCCTTGCCGCCATCGTCGGCGCGCCCGTGCCGCAGCCGGACCTCGCCGTCTCCGTGCCGCAGGTGGGACAGCCGGGGCTGAAGCTCCTCGCTCGCGTCGGCCGGGTGGACCCGACGAGCCTCGACGACTACCGCTCCTTCGGCGGCTTCCTCGCCCTCCGCCGCGCCATCGAGATGGGCCCTGCGGCGGTGGTCAAGGAGGTCACCGACGCCAAGCTCGTGGGCCGCGGCGGCGCCGCGTTCCCCACCGGCATCAAGTGGCAGGGGGCGCGCTCGGCGGCGCTGCCGCGCTACCTGATCTGCAACGCCGACGAGTCCGAGCCCGGCACCTTCAAGGACCGCGTGCTGATGGAGCACGATCCCTTCGCACTGATCGAGGCGATGACCATCGCCGGCTTCGCCACCGGCTGCGAGAAGGGCTTCCTCTATCTGCGCGGCGAATATCCGCTGGCGCTGGCGCGGATCGCCAACGCCATCCAGCGCTGCCGCGACCGCGGCTTCCTCGGCGACAACATCCTCGGCGACGGCGTACGCTTCGACATCGAGCTGCGGCGCGGCGCCGGCGCCTACATCTGCGGCGAGGAGACGGCGCTGATGAACTCGCTGGAGGGGCGCCGCGGCGAGCCGCGCAACAAGCCCCCCTTCCCCACCGAAGCCGGTCTCTTCGGCCGGCCGACGGTGATCAACAACGTCGAGACCCTGGTCAACGTCCTTCCCATCGTGATCGAAGGGGGAAAGGCGTTCGCGGAGATCGGCACCGAGCGCTCGACCGGCCCCAAGCTCTTCTGCCTCTCCGGCCACGTCCGCCGCCCCGGCGTCTATGAGGCGCCCTTCGGGATCACCCTGCGGGAGCTGCTCGATCTGGCCGGGGGAGTCGGAGGCAGCGGCAACTTGCAGGCCGTCCTGCTCGGCGGCGCGGCCGGCGCCTTCGTGGGTCCGGATCAGCTCGACGTCCCGCTCACCTTCGAGGGGACGCGGGCCATCGGAGCGACGCTCGGCTCGGCCGTGGTGATGCCGTTCGACGACACCGTCGACCTGCGCCAGATCCTGCGCCGCATCGCCCAGTTCTTCCGCGACGAGTCGTGCGGCCAGTGCGTCCCCTGCCGCGTCGGCACCGTGCGCCAGGAGGAACTGCTCCACCGCCTCGCCATCGACCGGCCGCTCGGCTCGGTAGCCACGGAGGTGGCGCTGCTCAAGGAGCTTGGGCAGGCGATGCGCGACGCCTCCATCTGCGGCCTCGGCCAGACCGCCTCCGGCGCCATCGAATCGGCGCTCTCCAGGTTTCCGATCTTCCGAGAGATCCAACCGATGCAGGAGACGCCATGAGCGCTCAGGATGCCCCCGAGTCCAAGATCCCCGTCCCCCGCGGCCCGCTGCCGGTGATCCCGCCGCCGCGCCCCCGCCGCGCGGTAGAGATCACGATCGACGGCCAGACCGTCGCCGTGCCGGAGGGGACGACGCTGATCGACGCCGCGCGCCGGCTCGGGATCGAGACGCCGACCCTCTGCTACCTGGAGAACCTGACGCCGGTCAACGTCTGTCGCATCTGCGTGGTGGAGGTCGAGGGCTCGCGCGTGCTGGTCCCCGCCTGCTCGCGCAAGGCCGAGCCGGGGATGGTGATCCACACGGATTCCGAGCGCGTGCGGCTCAGCCGGCGGATGGTCCTCGAGCTGCTCGCCTCCTCGGTCGACCTGTCGACCGCGCCGCAGGTCCGGGGCTACATGGAGCGCTACGATGCCCACCCCGAGCGCTTCGGTCCGCCGGCGCCGCCGGCCCCCGCGGGAGAGCGCGACGCCGCCCGCCCCGGCCATCATCATTTTCCGCCAGCGGAGCCGCACGGCAGCCACGCCGCCAATGTGCACCAGCCGGTGAAGGTGGACAACGACCTCTACGTCCGCGACTACTCGAAGTGCATCGTCTGCTACAAGTGCGTCGAGGCCTGCGGCACGGACGCCCAGAACACCTTCGCCATCGCGCTCGCCGGCCGCGGCTTCGAAGCCCGCATCTCGACCGAGTACGACGTCCCGCTCACCGACTCGGCCTGCGTCTACTGCGGCAACTGCATCGGCGTCTGCCCCACCGGCGCGCTGATGTTCAAGAGCGAGTTCGACATGCGCCAGGCAGGCACCTGGAACGAGCCCGCCCAGACCGCCACCGACACCATCTGCCCCTACTGCGGCGTCGGCTGCACCCTCACCGTCCACGTCCAGGACGAGAAGATCGTCAAGGTCACCTCCCCGCTCGACCACGACGTCACCCACGGCCACCTGTGCATCAAGGGGCGCTTCGGGTGGGAGTGGGTGAACCGGCGGGAGTAGGGAATCCACATGGCCGGCGATATAAATCCCTGGAAATTGATGGAAGCTCATGCCGCTGAGCTGCGCGCCCTCGGTGTGCGGCGGATCGGCGTCTTCGGCTCTTTCGCCAAAAACGAGGCCAATCCTGAAAGCGATGTGGACGTTTATCTGGAATTCTCCGCGGGAATGAAATCCTATAACAGCTTCTTTGCCGTCCACGAGCTTCTTGAAGGCCTTTTCAAGAGGCCCATCGATCTTGTGACGGACGGCTCCTTGAGTCCGAGAAAAACTCGCTTGATCATGCCGACTATCCGCTATGCAGCCATCGACGCTTGAGCTCTTGTGGGACATTCTTCTTGAGGCCGAGTTTTTGGCAGCTCAGGTCGCTCAAGTTTCTTTTGAGGATTTCGTCCGTGACGAGGTGAGGAAACGAGCCTTCGTGAGAAGCATCGAGATCATGGGTGAGGCGGCAAAGAAAATTCCCCAAGAAGTCCGGCAGCGGATTCCTCAAATTGAATGGAGGAAAGTCGCGGGCATGAGAGACCGCCTCATCCACAATTACGCGGACGTTGATTATTTCATCGTATGGGATGTAGCCGAAAACCACGTTCCTGAGCTGATTCGCCATCTGGGAACGTTTGTGAAGTCCTACGACCAGGACAGCTAGCCAACGTCTTGGCGCTTCGGCCCGCCGGCGCCTCACGACTACCGTCGGCCTGCGTCTACTGCGGCAACTGCATCGGCGTCTGCCCCACCGGCGCGCTGATGTTCAAGAGCGAGTTCGACAT
>DASWQX010000936.1:0-2087 GCA_036403495.1 Thermoanaerobaculia bacterium | reverse complement strand
GCCCTGCTGCGGCCCGACCAGGTCCACCACCCCCTTCACCCCCTCCATCTGGTGCTGGACCTGGTCGGCGAGGCCGGCGAGCACCTGCGAGTCGTCGCCGAAGATCTTCACCTCCAGCGGCTCCGCGGTCCCCTCGAGGTCGCCGATCATGTCCTGCAGGAGCTGGGCGAACTCGGTGTCCATGCCGGGCACGGCGTCGGCGATCTTCGGCCGCAGGGCGGCGATCACCTGCTCGGCGCTGCGCGTGCGCTGCGACCGGGCTTTAAGCCGCACCAGGATGTCCCCCTTGTTGGGCTGGGTGGCGAACAGGCCGAGCTCGGCCCCGGTGCGGCGGGAGAACGCCGCCACTTCCAGGGTGCTCGCCAGCACGGCCTCGATCTTGCGCACCTGGCGGTCGGACTCCGCGAGCGCCGTGCCGGGGGGCGTCAGGTAGTCGATCACGAACCCCCCCTCGTCCATCGGCGGCAGGAAGCCGCTCGGGATCCCCCGGTAGAGGAGGTAACCCGCTACCGCCAGGACGATCCCGGCGGCGACCGCGAGCCACGGACGGTGGACCGAGGCGCCGAGCGCCCGCGCGTAGCCGCGGTCGAGCCGGCTGGGCTTCTCCTCCCGCGCGTGCTCGCCGTGGCGGTAGGCGAAGCGGGAGAGCAGGGGGATGAGGGTGAGCGAGAGCACCAGCGAAACCAGCACGGAGACCGACAGCGTCAGCGACAGGGCGCGGAAGAACTGCCCGACCACGCCGGAGAGGAAGCCGAGTGGCGCGAGCACCACCACGGTGGTCAGCGTCGAGCCCACCACCGGCGCGAACAGCTCGTCCGTCGCCTCCTCGATCGCCGCCTCGCCGCGGCCGCCGCGCAGACGGCGGTGGATGTTCTCCACCATCACCACGGCGTCGTCGATCACCAGGCCGATCGCGACCGCCAGGCCGCCCATCGACATCAGGTTGATCGACTCGCCGAACAGCTTCATGAACAGGAAGGTGGCGAGCACGGTGAGCGGCAGGGTGATCGAGGCGATCACCGTCACCCGCCAGTCGCGCAGGAAGAGCAGCAGCACGATGACGGCGAGGACGCCGCCGATCAGGATGGCGTCGCGGACGTTGGCGATGGCGGTGGCCACGAACTCGGCGAGGTCGTAGACCTTCGACAGCCGCAGCCCCGAGGGGAGGGTGTGGGTGAGGTCGGCGAGGGTCTGGTCGATCCCCGCCTTGACCGCCAGGATGCTCGCGCCGGGCTGCTGCGAGATGCTGATCACCGAGGCGTCGCGGCCGTTGCCGGTGACCAGGGCGGTGCGGTCCGGCGAGCCGGGGAAGACGGTGGCGACGTCGGCCACCCGGATCGCGGCGCCATTCTTCACCGCGACGGTGGTGCGGGAGATCTCGGCGGCCGAGCCCCAGAGCCCCGAGGCGAGCACCAGGTGCTCCAGGCCGCCGGCGGCGTAGTGCCCCACCGGCGCCAGGCGGTTGGCGGCGCGCAGGGCGGTGACCACGTCGTCCACGGTCAGGCCGGCGGCGAGCAGGCGGTCCGGCGCGGCCACCACCTCGATCTCGCGCGAGTCGGTGGCGGAGACCTCGACCCGGCCGACCCCCGGCACCCGCGCCAGCGCCGGCCGCACCACGTAGAAGCCGTAGTCGTTGAGGTCGGGGGTGGGCAGGCCGCCGGTCAGGTTGAGGCTGAGCATGGGGAAGGTGCTCACCGTGAGCTGCTCGACGGAGAGCACGGTCTCCGGCGGCAGGTCCTGGTGGACCTCGGCGACCCGGTTCTGGAGCTGCTGCAGGGCCGCCCCCATGTCGGTCTTGGGATCGAACTGGGCCGAGATCTCGGAGGCGCCACGGAAGGTCCGCGAGCGCACCCGGCGGATGCCGGGGACCTCCATCGCCGCCTGCTCCAGCGGCCGGGTTACCGAGGTCATCATCGAGCGTGCGGGGAGCGAGCCGCTGTGGGCGAGCACCAGCAGGCGGGGGAACTGGAGAGGCGGATAGATCCCGGAGGGGAGCGACGACAGGACCAGCGCTCCGGCCCCCGCCAGCAGCAGGGTGACCAGGACCACCGCGCGCCCCTGGCGCTCGGCGATGCGGGCGACGTTCA
>DASWQX010000935.1:0-6920 GCA_036403495.1 Thermoanaerobaculia bacterium | reverse complement strand
CCGCCAGGAGGAGTGGCGGCTGACCAACGTGGCCCCGATCGTTCAGGGGACCTTCCACTGGCCGGAGAGCGATCCGGACGCCGTGCCCCCGGGGCGGGTCGCGCCGCACGTTTTCGACGCCGCGGCCCGGCTGGTGTTCGTGGACGGCCGCTTCTCGCCCCGGCTGTCGTCGGTGGGTGAGCTGCCGGCGGGGACGGTGGTCGCCAGCCTCGCCGAGGTGCTGGCGCGCTCGCCCGAGGCCGTCGAGCCCTGGCTCGGCCGCTACGCCAGGCTCGACCGCAATCCGTTCGTGGCGCTCAACACGGCCTTCCTGCGCGACGGCGCCTTCGTCTACGTCCCGCGCGGCGCGGTGACCGGGACGATCCACCTGCTCTTCCTCTCCAGCGGCGCGGAGGGACGGCCGACGCTGTCGTTCCCGCGCAACCTGTTCATCGCCGAGGAGAACAGCCAGACGACGATCGTCGAGACCTACGCGGGGGAGGGCGATGCCGGAAGATATTTCACCGCCCCGGTGACCGAGCTGCTCGCCGGACCCGGCGCCGTGATCGACCACTACAAGGTGCAGCGGGAGAGCCTCGGCGGCTTCCACATGGCGACCTTCCAGGTGCAGGCGGAGCGGGCCAGCCGGCCGAGCTCGCACTCGATCTCGATCGGCGGCGGCCTGGTGCGCAACGACGTCAACGCCCTGCTCGACGGCGAGGGGATCGATTGCATCCTCAACGGCCTCTACTTCGCCGACGGCCGGCAGGTGGTGGACAACCACATGCGGGTGGAGCACGCCAAGCCCCACTGCGCCAGCCACGAGCTCTACAAGGGGGTGCTCGACGGCAAGGCGCGGGCGGTCTTCAACGGCCTGATCCACGTCCACAAGGGCGCGCAGAAGACCGACGCCAAGCAGTCGAACCGCAACCTGCTGCTCTCCCGCGACGCCATCGCCAACTCCAATCCGCAGCTCGAGATCTTCGCCGACGACGTCCGCTGCACCCACGGCTCGACCGTCGGCCAGCTCGACGACGACGCCGTCTTCTACCTGCGCTCCCGCGGCATCGGCGCCGAGGCGGCGCGCAGCCTGCTGACCTACGCCTTCGCGAGCGACATCGTGGAGCGGATCAAGGTCCTGCCGGTGCGCCGGGATCTCGAGGAGTTCCTCTTCGCCCGGCTGCCGATGGGCGAGGTCGTCCGCCAGGCGGTATAGATGATGGAGACGACGATGGAAACGATGGAGCGGGTGGCCACGTCCGCCTACGACCTCGCGCGGGTGCGGGCCGACTTCCCGATCCTCGCCCGCGAGGTCCGCGGCCACCCCCTGGTCTACCTCGACAACGCCGCCTCCACCCAGAAGCCGCGGATCGTCGGCGAGACGATCGCCGAGTGCTACAACGGCTGGTACGCCAACGTCGAGCGTGGGGTCCACACCCTGTCGCAGCTCGCGACCGCGGCGCGGGAGCGGGCGCGCGAGACCGTGCGGCGCTTCCTCAACGCTCCCAGCGCCGAGGAGATCGTCTTCACCCGCGGCACCACCGAGGCGATCAACCTGGTGGCGGCGTCCTGGGGAGGTCAAAACGTCGGCGCCGGCGACGAGGTCCTGATCACCGGCCTGGAGCACCACTCGAACCTGGTCCCCTGGCAGCGGCTCTGCGAGGAGCGCGGCGCCGCCCTGAAGGTGGCGCCGCTCGACGACCGCGGCGAGGTCCGCCTCGACGAGTTTGAGCGGCTCCTCTCCCCACGCACCCGCCTGGCGGCGTTCGCCCACGTCTCGAACGCCCTCGGCACCGTCAATCCCGTCCGCGAGATGGCGGCCCTGGCTCATGATGCCGGCGCGGTGGTGCTGGTGGACGGCGCGCAGGCGGTGCCCCACGGGATCGTCGACGTCCAGGCTCTGGGGTGCGATTTCTACGCCTTCTCCGGCCACAAGGTCTACGGCCCGAGCGGCATCGGCGTCCTCTGGGGGCGGGCCGAGCTGCTCGCCGCCATGCCCCCCTGGCAGAGCGGCGGCGGCATGGTGCACACCGTCTGTTTCGAGCGCACGACCTACGCGCCGCCCCCCCACCGCTTCGAGGCGGGGACGCCGTTCATCGAGGGGGCGGCCGGTCTGGCTGCGGCGATCGACTACCTGACGGCCCTGGGCCTCCCCGCTGTCGCCGCCTGGGAGAGCGAGCTGCTCGCTCTGGCCACGGCACGGCTCTCGGAGGTCCCCGGCCTGCGGATCGTCGGCACGGCGCGCGCCAAGGCGGCGGTGCTCTCTTTCACGATGACCGGCATCCATCCGCACGACCTCGGCACCCTCCTCGATGACTCCGGGATCGCCATCCGCGCCGGCCACCACTGCGCCCAGCCGGTGATGGAGCGCTTCGGCGTGCCGGCGACGGCGCGGGCCTCCTTCGGCCTCTACAACACCCCGGATGAGGTGGAGGCGCTGGCCGCCGCCCTCCACCGGGCGCGGGAGCTGTTCGGATGAGCGACGACCTGCGCGAGCTCTACCAGGAGGTCATCCTCGACCACAACCGGCACCCCCGCAACTTCGGGGCGCCGGCGGCGGCGAACCGCAAGGCGGAGGGGAACAACCCGCTCTGCGGCGACCGGGTGACCGTCTACGTGGACCTCGCGGACGGCCGCCTGCGCGACGTCGCCTTCGAGGGCTCCGGCTGCGCCATCTCGACGGCGTCCGCGTCGCTGATGACCGAGGCGCTCAAGGGGCTCTCCCTGAAGGACGCCCGCGCCCTTTTCAAGAGCTTTCACGATCTGGTCACGATTGGAGCCGGGTCGGATTCGCCGGACCTCGGCTCGCTCGCCGCCTTCACCGGCGTCCGCGAGTACCCGATGCGCGTCAAGTGCGCCACGCTCGCCTGGCATGCCGCAATGGCCGCGCTCGACGCCAAGGATCAGCCCGTCTCCACCGAGTAGGAGCACAGAGATGAACACCGATCAGGAAACCCCCAGCGTGACCCCGGCGCCCGAGACAGCCGCCCCGGAGGAGACTTCCCCGGACGCCGCCGTCTCCGCGGCTCCCGTGGCCGATCCTTCCCGTCCGTCGGACGTGGAGAACGCCATCGTCGAAGCGCTGAAGACCGTCTTCGACCCCGAGATCCCGGTCAACATCTACGAGATGGGGCTGATCTACGACATCGACCTCCAGGACGAGGGGGCGGTCAAGGTCAAGATGACGCTCACCTCCCCAGGGTGCCCGGTGGCCGGCAGTCTCCCCGGCGAGGTGCAGGCCAAGGTGCAGGGAGTTCCCGGAGTCGGCGACGTCGAGGTCGAGCTGGTCTGGGATCCGACCTGGAACCCCTCGATGATGTCGGAAGCGGCACGCCTGGAGCTCGGAATGTTCTGAGAAGGGGCGCTTCGGTTGCCTATTGCGGTGATAAAGTGCGGCCATCGTGGCCGTCACCGAATCCGCCGCTCCCACTTCCGACACCCCCGAGACGCTCGAAGCGCTGCTCGATAAGGTTCGCCCCCGCCTCAAGCAGGTCCTGAAGAAGTACGACATCCCCTTTCAGGACGCCGAGGACCTCCTCCAGGAGGCCTGCCTCGACCTCCTCCGCAAATGGGACACGGTGCGCTCAAAGGACGCCTGGCTGGTCGGCACGCTCCGCTTCAAGTGCGCGGACTACTGGAAGGGGAGGCGGACCGAGCGCGTCCAGGGCTTCGATCCCCCCGAGCTGAACGAGATCTCGCCGCCGCAGGCGCCCGAGCAGGAGCGGACCGAAGTGCTCCACGACCTCCGGCACCTCGTCCGCGGCCTCGACGACCGCCACCTCGCCATCGTCTATTTCCGCTTCGGACTCGGCCTCAGCTCGGACGAGGTGGCGCTGCGGCTCGGCTACCGCTCCTCCAGCGTCCGCAAGCTCGCCGCCCGCGGCCTCGCCCGCCTCCAGCGCTCGGCGGCGGACGATCCCACCGGCCGCTGACCCGCCGCCGCGGCCCGACCTGGACCGGATTCTGCATGTCCGTTCGGGAACGGATCGGCGGAATCTCCCGGGGAGCGAGGAGACCTGCCGCCAGCGACCGGCGTCCCCTCCGCGATGCCGAAGGAAAGAGACCTCTCTATGCGTACACTTCCGAACAGCAGCACTCCGGCCGTGCGGGCGGTGGAAGATCTGACTCCCGAGGAGGCCAGGAACGCGGCCCGGCTGGCGGAGACCCGCCGGCTGGCGCACCAGGGCGAGTCCATGCCCGCGCAGGCGCAGAGCATGGACGCGATGGGCCGGCTCGCCGGCGGCATCGCCCACGTCTTCAACAACCTGCTGACCGCCATCGCCTGCGAGACCGAGCTGGCGCTGGCGCGCCTGCCCGCCGACGAGGCCGCCCGCAAGCACCTGCGGGAGATCGAGAAGGTGGGGCAGCGGGGCGCCGGGCTGGCGCGCCAGCTCCTCGCCTTCAGCGGCCGCCAAGTGCTCCACCCGAAGGTCCTCCAGCTCAACCACCTGTTGACCGGCATGGAAGACGGGATCCGGCGCTTCCTCGGCTCCGACGTCGAGCTCCGGCTGGAGCTCCACCCCGACCTCGACCGGGTGCTGCTCGATCCCGGCCAGTTCGAGCACGTGGTGATGAACCTGGTCTCCAACGCCCGCGACGTGATGCCGGACGGCGGCCAGCTCACCCTCGAGACGGCCAACGTCGACATCCCCGCCGAAGGCGACGTCCATCCGCTCGGCGAGCGCCCCGGCCGCTACGTGCTGCTCAAGGTGAGCGACAGCGGCCCGGGGATGCCGGAGGAGGTGCGGCTGCACGCTTTCGAGCCATTCTTCAGCACCAAGGGGGGGATGGAGATCACCGGCCTGGGCCTTTCGACGGCCTATGGGATCGTCGCCCAGAGCGGCGGCCAGATCCTCACCGACAGCGAGCCGGGGAGCGGCACCCGCTTCCACATCTTCCTCCCCACCGCCGAGAACGCCACCCTGGCGGCCGGCGCCAACCCCCACCCGGAAACCGAGGAGTGGGAGACCCTGCTGCTCGTCGAGGACGAGGACAACGTCCGCCAGCCGCTCGCCCAGATCCTCTCCAACCGCGGCTACAACGTCCTCGCCGCCGCCGACGGCCTGGAGGCGATCCAGATCAGCCAGTCCCACTCGGGCCCGATCCACCTGATGATCACCGACATCCTGATGGACGGCCTCACCGGCGTGGAGCTGGCCGAGCGCCTCGCCTTCCAGCGGCCGGAGATGCGCGTCCTCTTCGCCACCGGCTATCCCGCCGGCCTGACCGAGGGGGCCAAGCTCGGCGGCGAGGCCCACCTGCTCAAGAAGCCTTTCAGCGGCCGCGAGCTGGTCACCAAGCTCCGCGAGATCCTCGCGGGGGGCGATTGAGCCGCCGGGAGTTTCCTGCAATCGCGGCAATCGCGGCCGCCGGGCATGGCCGGCCCTCCACATCTGTTATAAACGAGCCGGGCTCCGCCTCGCGGAGCCGGCGTGTGGTAATTTCTTCACAGGGCAAGCGCATGAACTCGAGATCTCGTACGGCTCTCCTCGCCGGATTTCTGCTCCTCCCGCCGATCTTCGCGATCGGTGCGGTCGGCGCTGCTCCGGTCCGCGCCGTCGATCCGGCCAAGCTCCAGAACGAGGAGTTCCAATATCGCTGGCAGCTCCGCAACTTCCTCGGCACCATCGCCGGGCTCTTCCTGCCCAACCGCGGCGAGGGCTCCCTCACCTTCAAGGCGCTGGGCAACGGCCACCTGCAGAGCGAGCTGACCATCACCTCCGACGTCGCCAAGCAGGGGGAGTACTTCCGCTACGGCTCGGAGATGGACCCCCGCACGATGCAGCCGATCCGCGCCTGGAGCTCCTACTCCTGGCGCGGCGAGACCAAGTCCAAGAGCTCCGCGATCGACCAGACCGGCGTGCTCGACATCGCCTCCGGCATCTACTCGATCCGCCAGAACCCGCCGGACAAGGCGCGGCGGATGGAGATCTGGTCGGACGGCACGATCTATCCGGTGGTGGTGATCCCGGTCGGCATCGAGACCCGCCAGATGAAGGGGGGGCGGAAGATCGAGGTCCGCCACTTCTCGATCCGCGGCATCGACGTACCCGACCGCGGCCGGTGGAAGGGCAAGCTCGACCTCTGGCTGGCGCGAGACGATGTGGCGACGCCGGTCGAGATCGTGCTCTCCCGCAACCTCGCCGACGTGCGTCTGGAGCTGACGACCTTGCAGTAAGCCGGACCTACTTTTCAGGAGGAGGTACGATGAATCGATTCAGGAACGCTGGGCTCCTCGCCCTCGCGAGTCTCGCCGTCCTGGCCGCTTGCGGTCCCAAGATCTCGCGGGCCCACACCGCCGCCGATCCCGTGGCGCCACCCGCCAAGGCCGACACGATGAAGCCAGCCGCCGCGCCAGCCGCCGCGCCGCCGGCCGCGGCTCAGGGCGCCCAGCCGATGATGTCCGCCTCGCCGTTGAGCGCCGTGGCCACCCTCCAGGCGGGCCCTGAGGTCGCGGGCTTCTCCGGCACCGTCACCTTCACCTCCACCGCCGGCGGCATCCATCTGGTGGCCGACGTCAAGGGGGTCCCGCCGGGCAAGCACGGCCTCCACCTCCACGCCAACGGCCAGTGCACCCACGACGACCCGTCGGGCAAGCATTACACTTCCGCCGGCGGCCACTTCAATCCCGCCAACGCGCCGCACGCCTGCCCGCCCACCGATCCCCGCCACGCCGGCGACTTCGGCAACATCGAGATCGGCGCGGACGGCACCGGCCATCTCGACCTCACCTCCAGTCAGCTCGCCCTCACCGGCGCCAACGGGGTCGGCGGCAAGGCGATCATCCTCCACACCGGCGCCGACGACTGCACCACCCAGCCGACCGGCAACTCCGGCGACCGCCTGGCCTGCGGCGTGGTCGAGATGAAGGGGATGGAGAACCAGAGGCACTGAGGGGGCGGGGCCGGGCATCTCGTTCGATCGGCCTCCGTGGCCTGCGA
>DASWQX010000934.1:0-2694 GCA_036403495.1 Thermoanaerobaculia bacterium | reverse complement strand
TGGGCAAGCTCGGCCCGGAGATCGACATCCTGGAGCGCCTCCCGCTGGAGGATGTCGAGCGGGCCGGCGGCGGGCTGCTGCGCGAGGCGCTCTCGCGGCTGCGGGAGGGCAGGGTGTACCGGGAGTCCGGCTACGACGGCGAGTACGGGGTGATCCGCCTGTTCGCGCCTGAGGAGATCCGCGGGCGGTCGGTGGTGGCGCCGCTGTTCGCGATGGAAGAAGCCGTCCCTTCAGCAGTGCCCGTCGACGGCGTTCCGCCGTCTCGGCCCTCACCTCCCCGGCCCTCCTCTCCCGTCCCCTCCTGCCCTCCCTCACCGGGAGAGGAGGGAGACGGACGGCTCGATCCGGAACAGCGTGCGGCCGTCGAGTGCGTGGAGGGGCCGCTCCTGATCGTGGCTGGGCCGGGCACGGGGAAGACTCGCACGCTGACCCATCGGATCGCCCATCTGATCGCCGAGCGGGGAGTGGCGCCGGAGCAGTGCCTCGCGGTCACCTTCAGCCGCCGGGCGGCGGCCGAGTTGGAGGAGCGGCTGGCGGCGCTGCTGCCGGCGGGCAGCCTCCAGCCTCTCGTCGCCACCTTCCATGGTTTGGGGCTGACGATCCTGCGGGAACAGGCGGAGGCGGCGGGGCTCGCATCGGGTTTCCGCGTTGCCACCCCGGCGGAGCGGGCGGAGATCGTCCGCGAGTTGTTCGCTCTCACTCCCACGAAGGCCGAGCGGCTGCTGGAGGGGATGGGGGAGGTCCGCTGCGGCCGGCGGCAGGAGGCGGAGCTGGCGGGGCGGATCTCGGCCTATGAGGCGGCTCTGGCGGAGCGGGGGCTGGTCGATTTCGACGACCTCCTCTTGAAGCCCCTGGCACTTCTGCGGTCAAGGCCGGACCTCGCCGAGGCGTACCGCCGGCGCTTCCCCTGGATCTCGGTCGACGAGTACCAGGACGTCGACCCTCTCCAGTCGGCGCTCCTCCGCATCCTCGCTCCCCCCGGCGCCAACCTCTGCGCCATCGGCGATCCGGACCAGTCGATCTATGGCTTCCGTGGGGCGGACGTCGGCATCTTTCTCCGCTTTCGCGCGGACTACCCGCAAGCCCGCGTCGTGCACCTCACCCGCAACTACCGCTCGACGCGGACCCTGGTCGAGGCCGCCTGCCAGGCGATCCGGCCGGGGACCCTGGTGCCGGGGCGGCGGCTGGTCGCCGTCCGGGACGGAATGTCGGAGCGGATCGTCCTCCAGCGCGCGGCGAGCGAGCGGGCGGAGGCCGAGCTGATGGTCCACACCCTGGAGCGGCTGGTCGGCGGCACCTCCTATTTCTCCTTCGACAGCGGCAGGGTCGGCGCTGGAGACTCGCCGCACCTCTCCTTCGCCGACGTGGCGGTCCTCTACCGCACCGAGGCGCAGACGCCGCCGCTGATCGAGGCGCTCGGCCGGGCCGGCATCCCGTTCCAGAAGCGCTCCCACCGGCCGCTGGCCGAGCAGGCGGGCGTGAAGGCGCTGCTCGCATACTTCCAGGGGAAGAAAGTGACAGGGGAACGGGTCGAAGCCCTCCTCGACCGCGCCGTCGAGGAGCTGAGCGTGGAAGGTGGTGCGCCGGGGCCCTCGTCCCTGCTCGCCGCCGCCGACCTCCTCCGGCCGCTGGCGATCCGGGCCGGAACGGACCTCGAAGGCTTTCTCGCCGGCATCGCTCTCGGCGGCGAGGTCGACGCCTGGGACCCGCGCGCCGAAGGGGTGTCGCTCCTCACCCTGCACGCCGCCAAGGGGCTGGAGTTCCCGGTGGTCTTCCTGGTCGGCTGCGAGGAGGGCATTCTGCCGTTCTCCTTCGGCTCCGCGGGCTCGGAGGCCGATGTCGCCGAGGAGCGAAGGCTCTTCTTCGTCGGCATCACTCGCGCCCGCTCGCGCCTGTTCCTCTTCCACAGCCGCCGGCGGACCCTGCGCGGCGAGACGGCCGAAGCGCAGCCCTCGCGCTTCCTCGCCGACATCGAAGAAGCCCTCCTCGACCGCCCGGACGAGCCCGTCCTCGCCCCCCGCCGCCCCGAGCAGCTCCGCCTGCTGTAGGCGCCTCGCAGAAAACTGAGAACGTTTTCACTTTTCGTCGCCCTTTGCCCTCCCGGCGGCACTTAGCTCTCTAGAGATGCCGGAGACGACGGACCCCACCTCCAGCCTTGCGCACCCCCGGCCCGGCGTCTGCCTGGTCAACATGCCGTACGCGTCGCTGAACCGCCCCTCGCTCGCCCTCGGGCTGCTCAAGGCGGTGCTGGAGCGGGAGGGGATCGCGACGGCGGTGAGGTACGCCAACCTCTGGTTCGCCGAGGAGGTGGGGCTCCCGCTGTTCCACCTCCCCTCCCAGTTCCCCAAGGACTTTCTGGCGGGGGAGTGGACCTTCGCCGCCGCCGCCTTCCGCGACGCGCCGCGCGCCGGCGACGAGGCCTACCTCGAACGGATCGCCGCCTGCCACACCGCCGTGCCGGGCTACCATCGGGACGCGGCCGGAGGCCTGCGGCTGGTCGCCGACCTGCGGGCGTTGCGGCAGGCGGCGGCCGGCTTCATCGACCGCGCGGCCGAGCGGGTGCTCGCCACCGGCGCCCGCATCGTCGGCTGCACCTCCACCTTCGAGCAGCAGGCCGCCTCGCTCGCCCTGCTCCGCCGCGTCCGCGAGCTCGACCCCGCGGTGATCACCCTGCTCGGCGGCGCCAATTGCGAG
>DASWQX010000933.1:0-1680 GCA_036403495.1 Thermoanaerobaculia bacterium | reverse complement strand
AGGCTTCTTCCTGCTGGAGCGCGGCGAGGTCCTTCCAGCCCTTGTCGACGGCCGTTTGGAGGTCGGCGAGCGCCCGCTTGCGGTCCCCCTTGCGGGCGTAGGCCTGGGCTCGGCTGTACCAGTTGAAGGGGCTCTCGGGGGAGATCTCGACGGCGATCGAGAGGACGAAGATCGACTGATCCCATTTCTGCTGCTGGTTGTAGGACTGCGGCAGGTAGTAGCCGGTCTGCACCTCGAGCGTGTTGAGCACCCGCTGGGCGGAGAGCCGCTCGTCTGGCTCGACGGCGCTCTTCGCCCTGGCGCGCAACTCGGGGATGCGGAGCGCCGCCACCACCTGCGCGACCGTCGCCGGCTCGCCCGACGGGTTGGCGGCGGCGAGGAGGCCGGGAGCGCCGGCGAGGAGCTCCTTATCGTGCTTGAGCCGGAGCTGGCGCTCCTTCCAGTCGCGCTGGAGGATCGGGGTGGCGGCCAGCACGGCGGCTTTGCGGCCGGCCTCGGCGACGTCGGCGGCGGGGCGCAGACCGGCGAAGTCCGCGGCGGCTCCGGAGTAGTAGCGGTGCGCCTGGAAGAGGTTGCCGGCGGCCTCGGCCTCGCGGGCGTGGGTGAGGGTCTGCTGCCAGAGCCGGTCGATCAGCGCTTGATCCTTCGCCCGCGTGCCCGCCTTCATCGCCTGGATCTCCATCCAGCCGAGAGCCCGGGTGGCGAGCTCTTCGGGCGGCCACTGGTGAACGCCGTCGAAGATCTCGATGCGGTGGACGATCCCGGCCTCGTCCAGCCTGGGCTCGAGGTCCGTCACCTCGTAGTAGTTGAAGTCCCTGTCCCCCAGCGTGCCGAAGAAGACGAAGGGGTCCCCCTTGCGCGGCGGCTCGTGGAAGGGGAAACCGGCGCCGGCGCCGATGATGCCGGCGATCGTGCCGGGCACCGCCCGCGCCAGGGTGCAGCACGAGCGCACGGTGCCGGAGAAGCCGGCGGCGTAGACCCGGTGGTCGTCGATCTGGAAACGTCCGTGGGTGTCGGTCCACATCGCCCGCATCGCCTCGACGTTCGGCTCGACCGGGCCGTCGCTCAGCGAGTTGTTGGAGCTGGCGAGGATGTAGCCGTAGGCCTCGGCGCCGGCCCGGAAGCGCTCGGCCGCCAGCGTCCCTCTTGAGCGGGGGTCCAGCACATAGAGGATGGGCCAGGCGCGGGAGGGGGTGTAGCCGCTCGGCAGGTAGAGGGCGTAGGTCTCGCCGGGCTTGGCCGCGCAGACGACCTTGTCGACCACCTTGCCGCGGGGGAAATTGTCGGCGGGAGCGGCGGGAGGCGCGGCGGGCGGAGCGGCGAGCAGCGCGAGCGCCAGGGAGAGGAGGGCTTTCATGTCCTGTTCAATCTCCGGACGGGGACCGGCATTCCAGATCCGGCGTCCGATCCTATACTGAGGATGGCGGCCGATTCGGGCAAGATCTTTGCAGTGAACCGAGGCGCCGAGACTTGCCGTACGACGTCCGAGCGCAAGAAGGAGCTTCCGATGCTGTTGAAGGCCGGCCCTCGACTCTCAGTTCCTGTCTCGGGAACCGCCATGAACGCTCCCGCCTCTCCGCGCCCCCGCGGCGTTCTGCGGCCGGTGGTGGACCTCGACGCCACGATCCCGCTGGGCGGGCAGAAGGCGCCGGTGCCGGCGGCTCCCGAGGTGCTGCCGAT
>DASWQX010000932.1:0-1713 GCA_036403495.1 Thermoanaerobaculia bacterium | reverse complement strand
TCTCCGAAGCCACGCCTGGCGTAATCGGCAAAGGTGATCCCGCTACCGATTGCCGGAGGCGGCGAGTGCACGAGGTAGGAGAGCTGGAGCAGAACGAAGAGCCAAAGCACCACCGCGGCACTCCATAGCACCATCCGCTGTTCGGTGACGCCTATCGCGGCGGTCCGACCGATCTGTGGCAAGCGCGGCAGTGCGGGCTCGATCTGTCGAGAGGCGACGGCGTTGGCACCGAGGGTGAGTGAGAGCAGGAAGAAGAAAAAAATCAGCCGCGGCGGCCACGACCAGTCCGGAAGCCAGGAGGCGATGTTGTCGGTCGCCCAGCGAATGATTGGATCGGCATTGCCCAGCAGAACGATCAGAAGAATTACGAGAGGCGCGGAAAGGAGCGCGCCTCTTATGAGCGCACGGGACCTGGGGGACGAGACAGACCGTGGCGCATCAGCGGCCTGGTGTAATGCAGCCCGCCACACCCGAAACGGGGCCAGGAACGGGATCACTGCCAGGAGCTTGGCGGACAGTTGGCCCCATGCGGGAGCGCCGATGGTGATGACCGCGAGGCCGAGGAGCATGGCGTCGCTGAGGATGACCAGAAAGCTGATGAATCCATCGTTGCGCAGGGCCGGTCTCAGGCTCAGCAGCGTAGCCCACGCCACCAGTATCAGCAGAGGGCGCTCGACCTTGCCGACGACGACCATCCGGGCGACGACCACGGAGAGGGATGCGGCCGCGATCCAAATCGGCCAATTGACGCCCAGCTCGGCGTCGAAGAGCAACGCTGCGCCGAGGGCGGAAGAGATGAGGGCGAGGATCCAGGTTATCGCTGCTGAGCTAACACGCATATGCTTTCGGAGAATAGGTGCAGAGTACTTTATTCTACAAAGTAAGACGCGGCAAGTCCTCGTTGCGTAACAGCAGGGAGACGAGCCGGACACTGATCAGTTGCAGCGGTTCCAGCAACTCGCATCCGCTCTGCCGGAAGACCGGGGTCCCATTGACTTAGCTCGATTCCGGAATAGCTTTACAAGGCTATGGCGGATCGCGGTTTACCGCGGCTGTCAGAGAGGAAAAAAAATTCAATCGCCGAATCAGCCCGCTCGCGCGGGCACCCGCCTCACCGCGGTCGGCGCGCCTCGAGTCCCCACCCGCGAAACAGTTGCGAGTGCACCCGGCGGCAGCGGATGGATACCGGTCCCGTCGAGGGACGCCCTGGTCCACCCGCGTTTTTGTTGAAATGAGACCAGCGCTCCCGCGGTTTGGAGCGATCTACATAGAGAGAATTCGAAGAAATGGCCCGTCATACATCGCTCGACCACTACCGTAACATCGGCATCATGGCCCACATCGATGCCGGGAAGACGACTATGACCGAGCGCGTCCTGTACTACACCGGCAAGACCCACAAAATCGGTGAAGTGCACGAAGGCACCGCGACGATGGACTGGATGGAGCAGGAGCAGGAGCGCGGCATTACCATCACGTCCGCCGCGACCACCGCCTTCTGGACCCGGAACGACACCGAGTACCGCATCAACATCATCGACACGCCGGGCCACGTCGATTTCACCGTTGAAGTCGAGAGATCGCTCCGCGTCCTCGACGGCGCCGTCACGCTTCTGGATTCCGTCGCCGGCGTCGAGCCGCAGACGGAGACCGTCTGGCGTCAGGCCGATCGTTACAAGGTCCCGCGTCTCATCTTCGCCAACAAGATGGACC
>DASWQX010000931.1:0-9689 GCA_036403495.1 Thermoanaerobaculia bacterium | reverse complement strand
CCGTCGGGCTGAGCTGCTGGAAAGTTTTCTGCCAAGTCACAGCCACCGGAGAGGGATACTGCATCACCGACCCGTCGTACCAGTTAAGGACTCTGTCGCGCTCCTGCTCCCATTCCTCCAGGTACTTGGACAGAGTCATCTGATGATGGGAGATGTAGGCTCCGACCTGCTCCAGAGCGAGGGGAAGACCTCCGAGCTCCTCGGTCAATCGGAGAGCCTGTTTCGGATCATTGTCCGACTTTGAACGATCAGCGGCCGTGCGTTCGAGTAGGAACCTTTGCGCCTCGTCCAAGCTCAGCGTCTCGATCTGCTGTCTAGGAATGCTCGCCGGCCAGTCCTTGATTCGGGAGGTGATGAGGACGCGGCCCGCCGAGAGGGACGGGATGATCTTCACCACCGCCTGCTCCGCGTCCTTCGTATCCACGTTGTCGAGGATCAGCAGCCAGCGGTCATGCTCCCGAAGCCAGCGCAGGACGGCGGCAACGCTCTCTTCCTGGGCGGCGGCCTTGTATTCGGGCAGGTTGAGGAGATAGGGGCGGGCCAGATTCGCCAAGCCGGACTGCAGAGCCTCCGGAGACTCGGCGACCACGAAGAACGCAGTGTCATATCGATCGCCGGAGCGCCAGGCGTGCTCGATAGCGAGCCGGGTCTTGCCGATGCCGCCGAGGCCGTAAAGGGTCTCAGCCTGGGTGATGGCCGTGGCATTTCCTTCCTGGAGCTTGCGAAGCTCGTCATCACGGCCTTTGAGGAGATCTCCGAGGGAGGGGAAGGGGAGGTTGTGGAGACGGGGCGGGACCGGACTTCCGAGCTTCTCCCGGCGGACAGGCTTCCTGCCGGTGATGCCGTGCTCCAGGCGATCCAGCCCCGAGTCCGATAGACCGCTACGGAGATCAACCCAGGTAAAGCGCTGGAGGAATGAGGAGAGCTTGATGTCCGCGGGAGCCTTCGGTAGAACGACAGGAATGACGGGCACACCACGACTGACAGATTCAATCAAGACAGACTCGATCTCTGGCTGCTCCCAAGGGCCCACGTCGTTCTCACCGACAAGGACGGCGATCGTCCGAACGGTCCCGATGATTTTTTCCAACGCGGGAATCCAGGGACGACCTGGAATGAGCTCCTCTTCGTCCAGCCAGACGCGAAGGTCTCGGCGTTCCAGTTCTTCCGCGATCTGGCGCACCGCCGGCTTATTCTTGCTGTTGTGGCTCAGGAAGACATCGAAATCATCGTCCGGCAAGGGTCCCTCCTGGAACGGATGGCTCCAGTCTATCAGTGGCTACGGAAATTGCCGGCGCCGCGAGGTGGGGGAGGATCGGAGCGGTGGCGCCGCGGCGGAGACGTCCCGCCGTCCCCGTGGCCTGCGGGAGGGTGTCGTGGACGGGCTGGGAACGTCTCTACGCGAGGGGTGCTGCGCAGGATTGGAGATTCAGGGCTCAGAGGAGGCCCGCCGCCAGCTCGCGCGTCAGCTCGGCCGCCGGCACTTCCCGGCATCCACTCACATTCTGACCGGCCCAGAGCGTCGAGAAATCGCCTCTTCCCTGGGCCTCGGCCTTGGCGCGGAGGGGGGCAACGGCGGGGGCGGCGAGGGGGAAGTGGGGCGGCAGCTTGGAGATCGGCCCCAGATCCCACATGAGGCGGTTCATGATGCCTCTCGCCGGTCCGCCGGAGAAGAGGTTAGTCAGCGCGGTGTGGCGGGCCGCTTCACTTTTCAGGGCGGCGCGGTGGACGGCGCTGGTGGTGCACTCCGGACAGAGTATGTAGGCGGTGCCGATCTGGACGCCGACGGCGCCGAGCTTCAGGGCGGCGGCAACTCCTTGGGCGTCCGCGATGCCGCCGGCGGCGAGGACCGGGACGTTCACCGCGTGCACGATCTGGGGCAGCAGGGCGAACGTGCCCATATGCTCCGTCAGATCCTCCGCGAGGAAGTGGCCGCGGTGGCCCCCCGCCTCGAGGCCCTGGGCGATGACGGCGTCCACCCCGTGCGCCTCCAGCCAGCGCGCCTCGTTCACCGTTGTGGCCGAAGAGAGGATCTTCGATCCCATCGCTTTCACGCGGGCCAGGAGATCAGGCGTGGGAAGGCCGAAATGGAAGCTCACGACGGCGGGTTTGAATTCTTCCAGGACGTCGGCGGCATCGGAGCTGAAAGGGGCACGGCCGGGTCCGGCGGCGATCGCGCCGAGGTCGATCCCTAGCTCCTCATAGTAGGGGGCCAGCGCCTTTCTCCAGGCCGCTTCGCGGTCGGTGTCGACGGCGGGCTCGGCGTGGCAGAAGAAGTTGACGTTGTAGGGCCGGTCGGTCCGCTCCCGGATCGCCGTCAGCTCCCGGCGCAAGGCATCCGGACTCAGCATGGCTCCCGGAAGCGCGCCGAGCCCGCCGGCGTTGGACACCGCCACCGCGAGCGCGCTTCCCTGCACCCCGGCCATGGGGGCTTGCAGGATCGGGATCTCGATGTCGAAGAGTTGCTGCGGGCTGGCCATCCGGTTTCTCCTCCCGAGAGCGCCGCCAGTTTATCAGCGTGCGCTCCCGCACCGATGCGCCGGCTTCGGGTTACTCTGCCTGGCGTGGATCTGTACCTCCTTCGCCATGCCTGCCGCGCCCTGCTGCGCTATCCGGGTTTCACGGTCCCCGCCCTGATCACCCTCGCCCTCGGGATCGGCGCCAACACGGCGATGTTCTCGGCCACCTACGGTCTGCTGCTGCGGTCGCTCCCGTATCCCCACCCGGACCGGCTGGTGAGGCTTTATGAGACGCGGGGAGACCAGCGGCAGCAGCCGGTTTCGCTCGCCGATCTTCTTGACTGGCGGAGCCAGAGCCACGATTTTTCCGGCATCGCGGGCTTCCGTCCGCGCAGCTTCGGCCTCCAGTCGGGAGGAGAGATCGCCGTCGTTCAGGCGGGTCTGGTGACCGCGGATTTCTTTTCGATCCTCGGTGCGGCGCCGATCGTCGGCCGCGCCTTCACGGAAGTCGAGGAGGTGGGGGAGGCGCCGGTGGTGGTGATCAGCCACCGGCTCTGGCGGGAACGGTTCGGCGGCAGCCCGGAGATCGCCGGCCGGCGCATCCTGCTCAACGATGCGCCGCGCACCATCCTCGGCGTCCTGCCGGCGGGCTTCGAGTTTCCGATCGGCGGCAAGGTGCCCGACCTCTACCTGCCGCTCAGCCGGAAGGATTACGGAACCGACCGCGAGATCCGCTCGCTGGGCGTCCTCGGCCGGTTGCGTCCGGGCGTTACCCTGGAGGCCGCTCAGACCGAGCTGCGGGGCCTCGCCGCCCGCCTCGCTCAAAGCTACCCGGGAAGCAACGCCAGGGTCGGCGCCGAGATCGAGACGCTGGACGACGCCCTGCGCGGCAAGAACCGGCGCCCCCTTCTCCTGCTGACCGGCGCCGCGCTCCTGCTCTTGGTCATCGCCTGCGCCAACGTGGCGAATCTCCTCCTGGCGAGAGCGCTCGCGCGCGTCCATCCGGTGGCGATCCGTGCCGCCCTCGGCGCCCGCTTGGGAGACCTGACCCGGCAGTTCCTCGCCGAGGGGCTGATCCTCAGCCTTTCGGGAGCCGCCCTGGGTCTCCTGGTCGCCGGGGCCTGGATCCGCCTGCTCCCTCTGGTCCTGCCGCTGGCGGGCGGCGGCGCGCTGCCGCCCGGACTGGCAGCGGACCCTCTACGCCTCAGAGGCTCTACGCTCCTTCTTGCCCTGGGGCTCGCCGCCGTCACCGGTCTGATCTTCGCCCTGATCCCCACGCTCGGGGTCCGCCGCTCGGACCTGCAGACAGTCCTCCGGGAAGGAGGCGACGCCGTCACTCCGCGCCATCGCCTGAGCTCTTTCCTGGTGGTCGGACAGGTGGCGCTCAGCGTCATGCTCCTCCTCGCTACAGGCCTTCTGCTGCGCAGCTTCCTCGACCTCCTGGCGACCGATCCCGGTTTCCAGAGCCGGGGCGTGTCGCTCTTCGGCATCGGCCTGCCCGACGCGCGCTATGGCTCCGATCTCAAAATCCTTCCTTTTCATACGGCGCTGCTCGATCGCCTCTCGCACTTGAGCGGCGTCGAAGCGGTCGGAGCCGTGGCCCGCCTGCCGCTGGCGGGGGAGGGCTTCACGTCCTCGTTCACCGTCGTGGGAGCGCCGCCGGTCCCCAAGGAGCGCAGGCCGTCGGCGGCACTCAACGTGGCCAGTCCGGGATACTTCGCGGCATTGCGGATCCCCCTCCTCGCCGGCCGCGGCTTCACACGGCAGGACGGTCCGGAATCTCCGCGGGTCGCGCTGGTCAATCGAGCCTTCGCGCAGCGTTATGTTGCAGATCGCGGCGCGCTCGGGCAGCGTCTCGATCTGAGATGGACGAGCGACATCAACCCGCCCGGGACGGCCTGGGAGATCGTCGGCGTCGTGGGGAACGTCCGCCAGCGCACACTGGAGGAGACGAGCGCGCCGGAGATCTATCTACCGATCGGTCAATATCCCTTGGATGGCTGCACCTATGTGCTGAGGACGGAGCGGCACGATCCGGCTCTTACCGCGGCCGTCCGCGCGGACGTGGCGGCGCTCGATCCGCAACTGGAACGCATCGAGTTGCGCTCCTTCGCCGAGACGGTTCGCGAAAGCCTTGCGAACCGCCGTCTGGCCCTGCTCCTGACCGGCCTCTTCGCCGGCGTCGCCCTGCTGGTCACCGCCGTGGGCCTCTACGGCGTGGTGGCGTACGGCGTGGCGCAGAGGAGCCGTGAGATCGCCCTTCGCCTCACGCTCGGAGCCCGGGCGGGTCAGATGGCGAACCTCGTGCTCGGACAGGGCTTGCGCCTCACCCTCCTCGGGATCGCTCTCGGCCTGGCCGGCTTTTATGGACTGAAACGGGGAATCGAAAGCCAGCTCTACGGCGTCACCGCAACCGACCCGCCGACCGTGCTCGCCGTCGCCTTCCTCCTCGCCTTCGTCTCGCTGTCCGCCTGCGCCGTGCCCGCCCTGCGAGCGGCGCGGATCGAGCCGATGGGCGTGTTTCGGAGATGAGGGTGGGAGGATTGTTTCCTTTAGACCGTGGCTGCCCAGATGACGAGACGCAGCTCGCTGTCGTCGATCAGACTGTACTCCGGGGTGCGGCCGGACAATTTCTTGCTTTCGTCGAGAATGATCGGTACGCCGTCGCCGCGTCGGTCCATCAGATACCCTCGTCCGAGCCCCTCGTCAGCGACGACGGGACAGCGCGCCAGAAGCGATACGATCAACTCGTTTCTATTGTATTGGCGCAGTTGCATGCTGTCCGGAGTCAGTGTGTTGGCGAGGCCACCGGGCACGTAGAGCTCGACCCGATCCCCGAACATGTGTAAGCGCACCCTCGCGCCGGCCATGGAGTAGTCCCGATGCGCGACCGCGTTGACGAGCGCTTCGAACATGGCGCGTTCGCTGAACTGAGGGACCTCCACGCGGGCGGTCTTCTTGGTCGCCATGACGCGCATGTTGCGGCGAACGAAGTGGAGCGCCTCCATGACCTGTGTGTCGAGCGGGCCTCCAATATCGCGCGCGTCGGTCTGATAGATAGATTCCCTTCGATCGCCGGCATAGCTCACGGCTTGGATCTGCGCATGGGGCATCCAGCGCTGCGGTTCCCGAGTGCAGAGCAAGACGCCGGTGACTGTGATCCGCGGTACCCCGTCGTCGTCGTCCGCGACGATCCGAAGCTTGCGGAGGGACGCGTCGGCAGGCTTGGCGCCGTCTCGCATGAACCGGCGCGCGAGCCGACGATCGAGCTCGGCTGGCGTGGTGCCGGGCACAGGCGATTCGTCGAAGCGAATGACGGTGGCTTCGCGCATGACGCCATTTTCTCAGGCCCGGAAGGCGTCTGTCCATGGAGCCGCAAAATGTACCTCGGCGGCCTTCTCATGGGGAGTGGCGACTGGAGCGGCGAGCCCTTCGAAGAGACGTCCCGCGGTCCCCGTGGACTTCGGAGGGTGTCGTTCAGGACCTGGGAACGTCTCTACACCCTCCGGCCGGCGGGTCAGGCGACGCCGGATTCCGTGGGCAGCTTCGCCGCGAGCCAGCCGCTGATTCCCGCCGACATGACTTGAACGTTGCTGTAGCCGATCTTCTTGGCCCAGCGCGCGGCGTTGGGGGCTTTCATGCACATCGGGTTCGAACAGTAGAAGACCAGAGGGGCGTTCTTGTCGGCGGGGAGATCGCTGTCCGCGTAGGCGACGGGATCGAGGTTCCGGGCGCCGGGTACATGAGCCTGCATCCAGCTCTGCCGGGAGTTGACGTCGAAGACAGAGACGGGCTCAGGGCTCTGCGCCAGCCGGTGCAGGGCGTCCGGTGAGATGGTCTTCAGACCCATGAGTCGTGCAAGCATGCGTCTGTCTCCTACGAGTTGATGCTGGAGGGCCGGCACGGCTTGCGCCGGCGGTCGGAGCGCGGCAGGAGGGTGACCCAGGCGGAAACGCCGCTGACCGGAATCAGTGTCTTGACCAGGGTCGGGTCGCTCTGGGCCACGATCCAGCCGGCCAGCAGGAACGCGCCTCCCAGGATCAGGGGTGCCCGCGAAGGGCCTGACGGGTCTCCCCGGAGGCGGGACTTCAGGACGTCCGCGCCGACGACCGCGAGCGCCAGGAGGAGCGGGGCGGCGAGGACCAGCCAACCGGACCGGCCGGCCAGCGCCGCGATGAGCGTCGAGACGACGATGGCGATCGCGATGAGCAGGCTGGGCCCGAGGTCGAGCCAATATTTTCTGGTCATTTCACGGTCTCCTCGATTTCCGTACGGGTCTTCTACGCTCTGGAGAGGGCATAGTTTCCACCCGCGGCCCGGCAGATGCTCCCGCCTGCTCCAGCAACCGTCGGGCCACCGAGGCCAGGACGTCGCGCAGCTCCGGGGGCTGACGGATTTCGAATCCGAAAGGCAGGCGCGCCAGCTCGCGCGCGAACCAGAGGAGGTCGTCGGCCTGGGCGCGGAGGAGGACGCCGTCGGGAGTCCATTCGAGGACGCCGGCGGCGGGGAAGAGGGCGCGCCGGGCGCTGTCGAGGTCGGTCTTCAGGAGGACCTCGGGCGAGTGGCGGCGGGGGAGGGTGGCGAGCGCGTGGGTCATGTGGGCGAGGACGTCGAAGTCGGGCGGCCTCGTGAAGCGGGTCGCGAGCGGCTGCACGGACGCCACCCGGTCGAGGCGGAAGGAGCGCAGGCCGTGCCGGAGGTGGCAGAAGCCGACGGCGTACCAGCAGCCGCCGCGGTAGGCGAGCCCATAGGGGTCGAGGTCGCGTTCCGTCTCCCCGCGCTGGCCGCGATAGTGGAGGTGGACCCGGGTCCGGGTCTGCGCGGCGGCGCTCAAGGCGGCCAGCGCGGCGTTGTCTCCCGGCGCCGAGGAGCGGGTGAGGTCGAGCGTCACCGTCTCGTCCACCGCGCTCACCCGACGCTTCAGCCCTTCGGGCATCACCCGTTCGAGCTTCGCCTGCGCGCTGGCGACGGCGGGCGCCGCGTCGGCGAGGCCGAGGCCGCGGGCCGCCAGCAGGCCGACCACCAAGGCCAGCGCCTCGTCGTCGGTGAACATCATCGGCGGCAGCTTGAATCCCGCCACCAGCATGTAGCCGCCGTCGCGTCCCTGCTCGGCGGTGATCGGAATGCCCAGCTCCTCCAGCATCGAGATGTAGCGGCGCACCGTGCGGCGGTCGACTTCGAGCTTCCGCGCCAGCTCCGCGCCGCTCACCCGGCCGTGCTTCTGCAGCAGCTCGAGGACGGCGAGGACGCGGGTGGTGGGGCGTGCCATAGGGGAAGTCTACCGGCCAGTCTACCGGTCAACTAGGGCGGCTTTCGCCCTAGTTGAATCATAGAGTGCCTTTTCGCTTGGCCGCCAGGGCGGCCGAATTTCAAGAGAAAGGACCAGTTATGACAGAGACGGCACAGCCGGCGACGGATGGAGCGCGGGACTTCGATTTCTGGATGGGAAGCTGGAAGGTGCGCAACCGGCGCCTCCGCGAGCGGCTCAAGAGCTCGACCGAGTGGGAGGAGTTCGACGCGGACTGCGACGCCAGCCCCCTGCTCGGCGGCCTCGGCAACGCGGACGAGTTCCGGACCGACTTCTGGCCCGGTTTCATCGGCATGACCCTCCGCTTCTTCAATCCGGCGACGAGGCAGTGGGCGATCTACTGGGTGGACAGCCGGCGCGGCGTGCTCGAGCCGCCGGTCTTCGGCGGGTTCGCCGGCGGGACCGGCCTCGGCAAGACGGGCCTCTTCTTCGGCGACGATATGTTCGAGGGGCGCCCGATCCGCGTCCGCTTCACCTGGCGATACGAGGGAACGCGGACGGCGAGCTGGGAGCAGGCGTTCTCGACCGACGGCGGCGAGACGTGGGAGACGAACTGGACCATGGACATGACGCGGACGGCCGGCTGAACGAAAAGGAGAATCCGATGCTCGAATATCAACCTCGCGAGACGTTTCAAGTCGTCGAGCTGCGCCGGTACATCATGACGGAGGGGAAGCGCGACGAGTTCATCAAGGTTTTCGAGAGCTTCTTCCCCGAGGCCTTCCAGCAACTGGGATCGCTCTTCCTCGGCCACTACCGCGAGCGCTCCAGTCCGGTGGCCTTCACCATGGTCCGCGGCTTCAGGACGCTCGACGAGCGCGCCGTCGTCTGCTCCGCTTTCTACTACGGGGCACTCTGGAAGGAGCACCGCGCCAAGATCAACGATCGGTTGGTCGATTTCCACAACGTGCTGCTGCTCCGCCCGCTCGACCCCGCGCGGGGCGTCCTCGTCCTGCCGGCGGTCGATCCGTTGACCGAGCCCGAGGGCGCGCAGGGGATCGTCGTGGCGCAGATCTTCGCCGTGCGGGAGGGGGGCGTCGACGCGTTCGCCGGGCGGGCCGAACCGGCGTTCGCCGCCTATCGTGCCGCCGGCGTCCGCGAGGCCGGGGTGCTGACGACCCTCGACGTTCCCAACAACTTTCCCCAGCATCCGGTGCGGACCGACGGACCGTTCCTCGTCTGGCTCGGCGTGATGCCGGACGACCCGGCGGTCTTCGGGCGCTTCCAGGCCCTGGCGGAGGATTCCGCCCGCTCGCTGACCGGGTCCGGAGAGCTCCGCGGCGAGCCCGAGATGGTGGTGCTCGACCCCGCCGGCCGGTCGCGGCTGCGGTGGCTGGCCGGTTTGAGCGATTGAAGCGATGGGTATGGTCCGAAGTTTGCAACTCTAAAGGAGGGTTATTCAACAACGAACCAAGCCCAGGAGACCGCTACGATGCCCGAGAAGAAGACGATCGAAAAGGCCAAGAAGGACAAGAGCGAGGGGAAGGCTCCGAGCACCCAGGCCGGCGAGTTCGTTCACGAGGAGATCGATCACGTCAAGGAAGGGAAGCACGGAGCGCGATCGACCAAGCAGGCGATCGCGATCGGCCTTTCGAAAGCGCGCCGGGCCGGCGTGAAGCTCCCGGCGCCGAAGAAGGGGGCCGCTTCGGAAGCCACGCGCCACAAGGCGCAAGCCGACAGCAAGGCGGGCTCCTCCGGCGCGAAGAAGACAGTTTCGCGCAGCCGGTCGCGGGCGACGAGCGAGGCGCTGAAGAAGGAAGGGGCCGCGGCAGCTTCGCCGGAGGCGCTCTCCCGGCAGGCGAAGAAGGCGGCGTCGCAGCGCACCGTCGCCGAGCGTTCCGCCGCCGCGCGCCGGGCCGCGCGCACCAAGGGAGCCGAGGAGCGCTCGGCTGCGGCGGAGAAGGCCGCGAAGACCCGCGCCG
>DASWQX010000930.1:0-1699 GCA_036403495.1 Thermoanaerobaculia bacterium | reverse complement strand
TCCCTCTGCCTCGATCCCCGCTCGGTCGCGGAGCGGATCACCCCGCGGACCCGCGCCGTCTGCTTCGTCGGCCTGGGGGGGAACGCCGGCGGCTACGAGGCGATCCGCGACCTCTGCCGCGAGCGAGGCTTGAAACTGATTCTCGACGCCGCGCACATGGCGGGCACGCGCATCGGTACTCCCCTCGGAGAGCGCCACGCCGGGTGGGACGCGGACGCGGCGGTGTTCTCCTTCCAGGCGGTGAAGAACCTCCCCACCGCCGACTCGGGGGCGATCTGCTTCGCCGACGCCAAGCTGGACGAGGAGGTCCGCAAGTGGACCTGGCTGGGGATCAACAAGGACACCTACGCCCGCACTCTCGACGGCGGCACCTACAAGTGGCTCTACGACGTCGAGCACGTGGGCTACAAGTACCACGGCAACTCGATCATGGCGGCCCTCGGGCTGGTGGCCATCCGCTACCTGGAGGAGGACAACGAGCACCGCCGCCGCCTCGCCGCCTGGTACGACGAGGAGCTGGCCGGCGCCCCCGGCGTCGAGCGGGTGCCGATGACGCCGGGCACTACCCCCTCGCGCCACCTCTACCAGGTGCTGGTAGACGACCGTGATGAGGTCATGGTCGGGATGAACCGGAGGCAGGTGTTCCCCGGCGTCCACTACCGCGACAACACGCTCTACCGGATGTACGCCTACGCCGAGGGGACCTGCCCGCGGGCACGGCGGGCGAGCGAGCGGCTGATCTCGCTGCCGATGCACCTGCGGCTGGGGCGCGAGGAGGTCCGCCGGGTGGCGGCGGCGCTCCAGGAAGCGGTCGCGGATCGGAGCGGTCAGGCTTGAGAGGCCTGGGCCAGATACCGGGCGTAGCCGGGGACCGGGAAGAGGCGGGTGAAGGCGAGGCGCCCCGCCCCCTCGCGGCGGTGCAGCACGTAGGCCCAGCACCCCTCATAAAGCACGGCGACCTCCATCTCCAGCGCGACGTCGGGCAGGAACTCCAGGATCTGCTGGTAGAGGTAGGCGTGGGAGTACTGGCGGTGGAGGAAGCGCTCGCCACGCACCGGCTCGCGGGTCTCGACGACCCCCTCCGCGGCGGGCCAGACGGTGAAGATCGCCGTCTTCCGCGCCACCCGCACCAGCTCGCGCAGCAGCCGGCCGATCTCGGGAAGGTGGCCCAGGACCTCGAAGCAGAGCGCGACGTCGAAGGCGCCGTCGGCGAAGCGCAGACCGTAGCCGTCGCCGGCGAGCAGGCGGGCCTGCGGGAACGCCGCGCGGCCGATCGCCAGCATCCGCTCCGAGACGTCGACGCCGGTGTAGCGCTCGTTGGCGATCAGCCGCGGCACCAGCCGCTCGTAGACCAGCCCGGTGCCGCAGCCGACCTCCAGGACGTCGAGATCCTTCGTGGGCAGCTTGTTCGAGGACAAATAGGGGGCGCAGAGGTCGGCCAGCACCTCGCGGTGGGCCTTCTCGTGGGCGCTCCCCCGCCAGTAGCTCTCGATCGTCTCGGCGACCCCTTCGCCGTTCCAGTTCTCCCAGTCGCGCTCGCTCACGGATACGACTTTATCAGCGGCGGGCGCTGAGCCATGCTCCTCGTCCGCGACCTCCTCGCCGATCAACAGGTCTTCTGGCCGGCCGGCGCGCCGGAAGCGCCGGAGGTCACGGTCGTCCTCCCCACCTTCCACCGCAACGCCGGCGGCCTGCTGCG
>DASWQX010000929.1:0-3972 GCA_036403495.1 Thermoanaerobaculia bacterium | reverse complement strand
CGTCTATACTGAGTGAATCTTTTGGTCGTGATCGCACCCTGCTCTCCGATGTGACGGCGGTCGACTTACTGGGCGCTAGCCCGAGGAGAGAGACAATGGCGTACACACAGGAAGGGATCATGGCCCAGGTCTGGATCGCGTTCGGCCAAGGCGCCGGAGCCATCCGGGTCTCTCACGACGCAGCGATGGAGCTTCGGCGGTGGTATTACGACGCGATCACGCCCGAGGTCGTCAACGAGAAATGGCAGACCGACGCCGTCCAGGCGCTCGACCGCATCCGCGCCATCGGCCGGCTCGCCGCCCTCAAGGCCGCCGGCGCGGGATCGACGGTGATCAAGCCCGCGGACATCTACGCGTCGGCCCACACGGTGCAGGCCGCGTCGTGCACTCCGCTCTGCCCACCCGATCCGGACGGGGATCCCGACGTTTGCGTCCCCCCCGGGGTGGAGTGGCGGCCCGATGAGACCCTCGCTGCCGGCGCGGCTGATCCTGCCCACCGCCGCCATTAAGGTGGCGCTCGGGCTGGCGGCGTTCCTCCAGGTCTACGAGGTCGCCGCCTCGCGGAGCCCCAAATTTCCCTACAGCTTCCTGGCCCTGCTCCCGATCGCGTTCGGCGCGACGGGAGCCCTCCTGCTGCTGGGCGGCCGGGAAGACCGGCGGGCGCTCGCCCTCGGCGGCTTCTTCCTGGCCACGGCGGCCTCCTGGAGCGACGCGCCGCTGAACGTCCTCGCTCCCGCCGGCGGCTACGGTCCCCTCTACCTCGCGCAGGCGGTACAGCCGACGGCGTTCCTCCCCTATTTCCTCTGGGCCTTCGTGCGGGACTTCCCGGCTCCCTCGCCGAACCGGCGCCGCTTCAGGCTCCTCCTGCAGGCGAGCGCCTGGGCGGGCTCCCTGCTCTTCGCCCTGAACCTGCTGGCCTTCGCTCTCCAGGATGTCCATGCCGCGAAGGGGCTCGACTGGATCAAACCCCACCCCAGCGGCGCGCTCTACTGGTCGATCGTGGTCCTCCTCGCCGTGGCGGCGTTCGTCCTCCTGCCCTGGAAGGCCCGCCAGACTCAAGGACCGGAGCACCGGCGCGCTCGCGTGTTCCTGGAGATCCTCGGCCTGACGTTCGGACCGAGCTTTCTCTTCCTGTTGATCTATCTGCCGGTCAGCTTCTTCTACGCCCCCTTCAAGAACCGCGAGCCGCTGCAGCTCCACTTGGCCACCGCCCTCCTGCTGCCCATGCTGACGTTGCCGTTCACGGTGCCCTACGCGGTGCTGGTCCAGCGCGTGCTCGACGTCCGGCTGATCGCCCGCCGGGCGCTGCAATACCTCCTCGCCCGCTCCATGGTCACCGGCCTGGTGGCGGTGCCCTCGGCGGCGCTCGCCATCTACGTCTACACCTTTCGCGACCAATCGGTCACGAAACTCTTCGCGGGTCCGCGGGTCCCTCTGCTCATCGCCGCGGTATCGACCGGCCTGGCAGCGCTGCGCTACCGCAAGCCGCTCCTCGACGCCATCGACCGCCGCTTCTTCCGCGAGCAGTTCGACTCCCGCCACATCCTCACCCTGCTGGTGGAGCGCATCCGCTCGATCCGCGATTCCACCAGCCTGGCCGAGCTGTTGACCCGGGAGATCGACCTCGCCCTGCACCTCGAACGGATCTCGATGCTGGCGCTCGACGCCCGCTCGGGGCTGCTGAACGATCCCCGCAACCGGACGCGGCGCCTGGACGCCTCCTCGGCGCTGACGCTCAGGCTGTCGAACGAGAGCGATCCCCTCCTGGTCGACCTCGACAACCCCACATCGGCCCTGCGCAAGCTCCCCGAAAAGGACCGGCAGTGGCTGGTGGAGAGCGGCTTCCGGCTCCTGGTGCCGGTGCTGGCCCGCGACGGGGCGCTGCTCGGCCTGATCGGGCTCGGCGAGAAGAAGAGCGGCCTCCCCTTCCTCAAGGAGGACCGCCGGCTCCTCCGCACCATCGCCATCAGCGCCTCCTGGGTGCTCGAGCTGGAGGTGGTCGATCGGACCTCTCCCTCGCAGCACCCGACGGAGCCGGACGATCCCACCCCCCCGGAGCTGCCGTCGCCGGCCGTCACCGAGCGCGCCAAGGAGTGTCCGAAGTGCGGCGCGCTTCACCCGGGCTACACCGTCTTCTGCCGCGATTGCAGCAAACGGCTCGAGCCGTCGGTCGTCCCCTACGTCCTGCCGGGCAAGTTCCGCTTCGAGCGGCGGATCGGCACCGGCGGCATGGGGGTGGTCTACAGCGGATTCGACATGGCGCTCGGCCGCCACGTCGCGATCAAGACGCTGCGCCAGGCCTCCCCTGACGATGTCCTGCGGCTGCGGCGCGAAGCGCGCACGGCGGCCGCGGTCTCCCACCCCCACCTCGCCCCGATCTACGGACTGGAGACCTGGCAGGGGGCGCCGCTGCTCGTCATGGAGCTGCTCGAAGGGGGGACTCTCTCCCAGCGCGTCACCCGCGGCAAGCTGGCGCCCCGCGAGGTCGTCGATCTCGGCATCGCCATGGCCGGCGCCCTCGCCCAGCTCCACCTTGCCGACATCCTCCATCGCGACATCAAGCCGAGCAACATCGGCTACACCCGCGACGGCACCCCGAAGCTGATGGACTTCGGCATCGCCCGCGCCCGGCTGGAGATCGACGACGACGAGGACGAGCCGTCGACCGAGGACCTGGAGCTCGCGGCGGACGACACCGAGCGGTGGAGCGAGGCGGACGACCCCGGGGTGCCCCAGCGGTTCAACTTCGCCGGCACGCTCTCCTACCTCTCGCCGGAGGCGCTGCGGCGGGCGCCGCCGGACGCCACGTTCGACCTCTGGGCGCTCTCCATCGTCCTCTTCGAGTGCCTGCTGGGCCGCAAGGTCTTCGTCGGCAACCGGCAGCAGGTCATGACGCGCATCCTGGCGGGGGTGCCGGACTTCTCGCAGGTCTGCCCGGACCACGACGAGGCCCTGGGGGATTTCTTCCGCGCGGCCCTCCACCGCTCGCCCCTCCGCCGGCCGCCGACGGCCGAGGCGATGCGCGAGCGGCTGGAGGCGGCGCGGGCGCGGCTGAGCTCCCCGTCCCTTCCTTAGTAGGGTCCGCCCATCTCGAAGATCGTCGGCTTCGTCTTGGTGGCGAGCCCCACGCCGTCGCCCAGGGGGAGGACGACCGCCTGGAGCTGCGGGTGGATCATGAAGTAGCCGTTGAAGCTGCGGAGAGCGTCGGCGTCGCGGTCGGGCTCAACCGAGGAGGGCGCGGCGACCTCGCCCCCCCACAGCAGGTTGTCGACGACGATCAGGCCGCCGACCCGGACCTTGGGGAGGGTGAGGTCGAGGTACTTGCGGTATTCGGTCTTCACCGCGTCCACGTAGACGAGGTCGAACGGCCCGTCGAGGCGCTGGATCACCTCCAGCGCCGCCCCCTCGATCAGCTCGACGCGGTCGGCGACGCCCGCCCGCTCCAGGTATCCGCGGGCCGCGGCGAGACGCTCCGGATCGCGGTCGATCGACAGCACCCGGGCCTCCGGCGCGCCGCGCGCCATCCAGAGGGCGCCGTAGCCGATGGCGGCGCCGATCTCCAGGATCCGGCGGGCGCCGGTCGTCCGCGCCAGGATGCCGAGGAGCTTCCCCACCTCCGGATCGGAGATCGGGATGTCCTCGCGCGCCGCCCGCTCCTCCATCTCCCGCAGCAGGGCGTCGCGCGGCGGCAGCAGGCGGTCGAGGTAGGCCTCCTGCTCGGGTTTGAGGATCGAGGCCGTGCCGTGCTTCATCGGTCGCTCCTCCGGCCCCTACTGCGGCGACGTCGGCGAGGAGGGGGTCGCGGGGGGTGCGGCGTCGCCGGGCTGGGCCTGGACCTGAGCCCTGGCGGCGCCCGGGACCCAGGCGATGTTCTCCAGCGAGACCGAGCGCTTCTTGCCGGCCGGGGTCAGCGGCCGGAGCGCGAAGTTGGCGCTCAGCAGCAGGTGGCAGAAGTCCCCCGCCGGCGGCGCG
>DASWQX010000928.1:0-4463 GCA_036403495.1 Thermoanaerobaculia bacterium | reverse complement strand
AATCACCGTTCTCATGAACGCCACGAGGTCGCGGTCGACGCTGTCCCAGTCGAACCAAGAGATCTCGTTGTCCTGACAGTACGCGTTGTTGTTGCCATGCTGGGTGCGGCCGAACTCGTCGCCCGCCACCAGCATCGGGACGCCCTGGGAGAGGAAGAGCGTGGTGAGGAAGTTGCGCTGCTGGCGCGCCCGCAGGCCGACGATGGCGGGGTCGTCCGTGGGACCCTCGGCGCCGCAGTTCCAGGAGCGGTTGTCGTCCGGGCCGCCGCCGTCGCCGTCCTGGTTGGCCTCGTTGTGCTTGCCGTTATAGGAGACCAGGTCGCGCAACGTGAAGCCGTCGTGGGCGGTGATGAAGTTGACGCTCGCCGAAGGCTTGCGGCCGGTGTTCTCGTAGAGGTCCGAGCTGCCGGTGAAGCGGTTGGCGAAATCGCCCAGCGTCTGGTCCACCCCCCGCCAGTAGTCGCGGACGCCGTCGCGGTACTTGCCGTTCCATTCCGACCAGAGGGGGGGGAAGTTGCCGACTTGGTAGCCGCCGGGGCCGACGTCCCAGGGCTCGGCGATCAGCTTGACCTGGCTGATCACCGGGTCCTGCTGGATGATGTCGAAGAAGGCCGACAGGCGGTCGACGTCCTGGAGCTCGCGGGCGAGGGTGGAGGCGAGGTCGAAGCGGAAGCCGTCGACGTGCATGTCGAGCACCCAGTAGCGCAGCGAGTCCATGATCAGTTGCAGTACGTGCGGGTGCTGCATGTTGAGGCTGTTGCCGGTGCCGGTGTAGTCCATGTAATAGCGGGGTTCGCCGGGCACCAGGCGGTAGTAGGCGGCGTTGTCGATCCCCTTGAACGAGAGCGAGGGGCCGAGGTGGTTCCCCTCCGCGGTGTGGTTGTAGACCACGTCGAGGATCACCTCGATCCCCTCCTGGTGGAGGGTCTTGACGAGCTGCTTGAACTCCTGCACCTGCTGCCCCGTGGAGCCGCCGGCGGCGGCGTACTCGTTGTGCGGGGCGAGGAAGGCGATCGAGTTGTAGCCCCAGTAGTTCCTCAAGCCCCGCTGGAGCAGGATGTCGTCCTGGACGAACTGGTGCACCGGCAGCAGCTCGAGGGCGGTGATCCCCAGCCGCTTGAGGTGGGCGATCGCCGCCGGGTGGGCGAGGCCGGCGTAGGTGCCCCGCAGCTCCTCGGGGATCTTCGGGTGGCGCCGGGTGAACCCCTTGACGTGGGCCTCGTAGATCACCGAGTCGTGCATCGGGACGCGCGGCGGGCGGTCGGTCCCCCAGTCGAAGAAGGGGTTGATCACCACGCACTTCGGCATGAAAGGGGCGCTGTCGAGGTCGTTCCCCGAGCCCTCGGGGTCCTCGAAGTGGTAGGGGAAGACCGCCTCGTCCCAGCGCACCTCCCCCTCGACCGCCTTGGCGTAGGGGTCGAGCAGCAGCTTGTTGGGATTGCAGCGCTGGCCGGCCTCCGGGTTCCAGGGGCCGTGGACGCGGTAGCCGTAGCGCTGCCCCGGCACGACGTTGGGCAGATAGCCGTGCCAGCAGAAGGCGGTGGTCTCGGGGAGACCGACGCGCGTCTCCTGGCCCGTCTCGTCGAACAGGCAGAGCTCGACCCGCCCCGCCGCCTCGGAAAAGATGGAAAAGTTGGTCCCGGAGCCATCGTAGGTGGCGCCCAGGGGAAATGGATGTCCTGGATGAAGTCGCATCGGCCCTCCCTCGCCTCTCTTCGTAGGGGCGGGGAGGATTGCAATTCACGCGCCATTACCGGCGCCATTACTGACCGGATTACCGACCGGATTACCGGCCGGACGACCGATTGGCACGGTATCCGCAACGTATGAGAGTCACTTCGGCGAGATCACGAGCCGAAGACCTTCAGACCTCCGCCGGACCCGGCGGGGACATCCCAGAGACGACAACACGAAGGAGTTGCCGATATGAAGAGAATGACTCTGCTCGCTTTCGCCATGGGGCTTTCGCTGATGGCCACGCAGGTGAAGACCAGCGCCGCCGATCCTCCCTGCCAGGTGCAGTGCCAGCAGAACTACGACCAGTGCCAGACGATCTGCAGCCAGAACCCCTGCTTCGTCTCCTGCGACACGACGCTCCAGAGCTGCCTGTCCAGTTGCCCCCAGTAGGCCGTTGACCCGCTTGCGCTGGCCGGATCCCCGGCCGGCGCCCGTTTCCTGCTGATCCCTCACCAGCCCATCCGCTCCCGCAGCCCGGCGACGTGCGCCGTGTGGTGATCCCCGTGCCAGGCGTAGAGGCCGAGGATCTGGTCGAGGGTGATCAGGCCGTGGTCCGGATGGCGCAGGGTCCGCTGGAAGTCGGCGGCGGACATCTCGCGCAGCAGCCCCACCCAGCGCTGGTGCAGGCTGTCGAGCAGGGCGAGCGAGACCTCGACCGGCACGGTGCGCGAGTCGGGGAGCTCGGCCCAGAGCCCCTCGTCGTAGGTCTTGATCGTGGGCGCGTCCTCGGTCAGCGCCCACTTGCAGCGCAGGTAGGCGTTGAGGTGGCTGTCCGGGACGTGGTGGACGACCTGCCGCACGGTCCAGCCGCCCGGGCGGTAGGGGGTGTCGAGCTGCGCCGCGTCCAGGCCTGCGACCGCCGCGCGCAGGCGGCCGGGCGCCCCTTCAATACGCGCGATCCGCTCCCGGCGGGCGTCCGCCGTCAGCTCGGGCGCCATGTCGGCGCGGCCGATCGGGTATTTCAGGTCCTCTTGCGGATCCGTCATGGTCTCTTTTCCTTTGGAGGCGTCCCCCCGTCGAGGGTCGCATCCAGCTCGAGCACGAGGTCCAGGAGCAGCCCGGAGGCGCGGTCGAGGGTGGCCGGATCGACCTTCTCCAGAGTATCCCCGGGCGAATGCATGTGGTTGACCACGTCCGGCAGGAAACCCTGCTTGAGCCCGGAATCCGGGCCGCCGTTGAGCAGCAGCCAGAGCTGGTGCGCCTCGACGGCCGGCAGGAAGGCCACGGAGACGTTGGGGATGCCCGCGGCGTTGAAGCTGCGGTCGTCGCCCGACGGGTATTCGGAGAATTCGAGACAGGAGAGGCGGCGCGCGGCGCAGACGCGCTGAAGCGCGCGGTCGAGCGGCGCGTTCGCCTCCCCCTTGCCGCCGCCGAAGAGGAGGGTCTCGCCGTAGGCGTCGATGTCGAAGTTGACGTCCGCAGCGATGTCCTTGGCGATGTCTTGGGTAATATCGCCCGCCTTCCGGGCGGCGACGAAGGCCTTGGAGCCCAGCAGGCCGAGCTCCTCCTGATCGAAGAAGACGATCCGCACCCGGTGCCGCAGCGGTCTGCCGCGCAGGGCCTCGGCCAGTCGGAGGAGGGCGATCACCCCCGCGCCGTCGTCCACCATGCCCTGGCTCAAGCTGCCGTCCTTGAGCTTCACCGCGTCGTAATGGGCGCCGACGACGATCTCGCGGCCGCCGGCGCCGAAGGTCGCGACCAGATTGTGCCCCTCACCTTTGGGGCTCTCGAACCGCTGGGCCTCGAAAGGGGTGCCGCGCTCCTTGAGGATGCCCTGCAGGGCCTCGAAGCGGCCGGCGTTGGTGTCGTGGCGCAGCCGCGCCAGCTCCGCGAGGCCGGCCGGCGGCGGGGCGGTCTGGGCGTGGGCGGGGAGGGCGAGCAGGGCGATTCCGGCAAGGAAGGCAATTGGGCGGAGCATGGCCGAAGCATAGCAGGAGGGCCGCGCCTCCCGGCCGGCCCTTTACCGGTGGACGAAACATTGATAGGCTCTGCGGGAACTTCGTTCAAGCGTGTCGACTGCGCAGCACCCGGTCCACCTTTCAATCGCGGAGGAGATCCTCGATGGCCCATGTCCACCTGATCGGCAAGCACACCACGTCGTACGAGGAGCCGGACATCCTGTATCTCAAGCTCGTCGGCGAGGTCGATACGGCCGAGGTGCGCGAGATCAACCAGCGGCACCTCGACTACGGCAGGGACCGCGACCATCTGTTCTACCTGCTCGATCTTTCCGAGCTCGACAACCTCCCCGCCCAGGTGCGCCGGGAGGCGTCCGAGACGGTCAAGGTGCTGCCGCTGCGCGGCACCGTGGTCTACGGCGCCCCCCTGAAGGCGAAGATCCTCGCCAAGCTGCTGATGACCGCCGTCAACCTGTTCAAGGGGGGGAAGAACCAGAACGTCGTGGAGTTTACCGACACCGAGACCGAGGCCCGCGCCTGGCTCGACCGGCGCCGCCGCGAGCTCGCCGCCGCCGCGGCCTGACGGCTTTTTTCAGGACCTGATTGCGCAATCGCTTCGTCCTTCTTATAATCAGCCCACTTTTGAGGCTGTCCAGGATCCATCTCCGAGCCGTGCCGGTGCACGAGGTCGGACTGCGTTCCCTCTGGAGGAGGAGTTGAGATGTCGACAGAATACTTCAAGGAAAATCCTTGCGGCCAGCAGTGGACGGGGCTCGAGCTCCCCGACATCGTACACATGAGGCTCCAGGGGAAGGTGACGCTCGAGGA
>DASWQX010000927.1:0-3630 GCA_036403495.1 Thermoanaerobaculia bacterium | reverse complement strand
CTTCGGCCACGTGCGCGGCGCCTTCACAGGGGCGGTTGCGACCAAGCGCGGGCTCTTCGAGCTGGCCGACGGCGGCTCCGTCTTCTTCGACGAGATCGGCAACATCCCGATCGACACCCAGGCCAAGCTCCTGCGGGTGATCCAGGAGCGCGAGTTCATGCGGCTCGGGGGGCTGGACACGATCCGGGTAGACGTGCGGATCATCGCCGCCACCAACGCCGACCTCGAGAACGCCGTGCAGCAGGGGCACTTCCGCGAGGATCTGTTCTACCGGCTCAACGTGATCACCGTGACCCTGCCGCCGCTGCGCCGTCGCAGCGAGGACATCCCGCTGCTGGCCCAGCACTTCCTCGCCCACTACGCGGCGGAGAACGAGAAGGCTCTGCGCGAGATCGCACCGCGCGCCATGGAGCTGCTGATCGACTACCCCTGGCCCGGCAACGTCCGCGAGCTCGAGAACGCCATCGAGCGCGCCGTCGTGCTGTCGACCGGCGAGGTGCTGACCGAGGAGCTGCTGCCGTCGACCGTGCGCCAGCGCGGCGAATCGGCCGCCGCCGGCCTGCCGCCGCCGGCGCTGCCACCGAACGGCTTCTCGTTCAAGGACGCCATCAGCCAGTACGAGCGCCAGATCATCATCCGCGCCCTGCAGTCGTGCGGCGGCGTCCAGAAGCGCGCCGCCGAGCTCCTGCAGGTCAAGCCCACCACGCTCCACGAGATGATGAAACGGCTGAACATCTCGTCGGAGAGCCTGGTCGCCAGTTGAGCACGCATCAATTCTCCTGAGATCGATTCTTCCGAGATCCAATGAGGCACCCCATGTCCGCCAGGATGGTCCGCACGACCTCGCTTCTGACTCTCGCGCTCGCCCTCGCGGCGGCGCTTTCCCATGCCGATCCCACGCCGGCCGCCAACGCGGGGCTGGTCGCGCCGCTCTCCCGCGGCGAGTCGCTCGACCTGCCGCCGCTCGACGAGCGCGTGCCGCGTCCCGAGGCGTTCCTCGGCTACCCGCTGGGCGCCCGGTTCACCTCCTGGGACCGGATCGTGGCCTATCTCGAGAACCTCGACGCGGCCTCGGCGCGGGTCAAGATGTGGGAGTACGGCCACTCCTACGAGGGGCGGCCGCTGAAGCTGGTCGCCGTCTCGGCGCCGGAGAACCTGGAGCGGCTGGAGGAGATCCGCAAGGACGTCCTCCGCCTCGCCGAGCCGGCGGCCCTGAGCGCGGCGGAGCGCGAGCGGATCGTCCGCCGCACGCCGCTGATCGTCTGGCTCGCCTACGGAGTTCACGGCAACGAGGCCTCCTCGGCCGAGGCGGCCATGGGCACCGCCTACGTGCTCGCCGCGGCCCAGGGGGAGATGGCCGAGCTGCTGAAGAACGTCGTGGTGCTGATCGATCCGCTGCAGAACCCCGACGGCCGCGAGCGCTACGTCAACGCCTACCGGCAGCGCCGGGGGGACGAAGCCAATCTGCGGCGCACGTCCGCCGAGCACTTCGAGCCCTGGCCCGGCGGCCGCCAGAACCACTATCTGATCGACCTCAACCGCGACTGGGCCTGGGCCAGCCAGCAGGAGACCCGCCAGCGGATCGCCGCCTACCGCTCCTGGGAGCCGCAGGTCTATGTCGACTTCCACGAGATGGGGACCGAGAGCTCCTACTTCTTCCCCCCCTCGGCCGAGCCGATCAATCCGCAGATCGATCATCGCGTGCTCTCCTGGCTCGACACTTTTGGCCGCGCCAACGCCGCCGCCTTCGACCACCAGGGGTGGGTCTATTTCAAGGAAGAGAACTACGACCTCTTCTACCCGGGCTACGGCGACTCCTACCCGAGCCTGCGCGGCGCCGTGGGGATGACCTACGAGATGGCCGGCGGCGGCCACGCCGGCGTGGCGCTGACCCTCCCGGACGGCACCGTGCTCACCCTCGCCGACCGCGTCGCCCGCCACCTGACGACCTCGCTCACCACGGTGCGGACGGCGGCGCACAACGACCGCAAGCTCCTCGAGGACTTCTCCGCCAATCGCGCCAGGCCCTCCGCCGAGGGGGCGCGCACCTACCTCTGGCCCGCCGACCAGCCGGAGGCGCGGGCGCTGGCCGACCTGCTGACCCTGCACGGCGTCCGCGTCCGGCAGCTCGCTCAGGGGGCCGACGTCCCCGTCCGCACCCTCGCCAAACCCACCGCGGGCGAGGCGCTGCCGCACCGGTTCGCCGCCGGGACCTACGCCGTGTCGACGGCGCAGCCGCTCGGCAACCTGGTCCAGGCGCTCCTGGAGATCGACTCACCGATGAACCAGGGGTTCCTCGACCGCCAGCGCCAGCGTCTGGAGCAGAACCTCGACGCCGAGTTCTACGACATCACCGCCTGGTCGCTGCCGCTCGCCTACAACCTGCGCACCTGGGTGGCCGCGGGGGACGTGGCGATCGACGCCCACCCGCTCGCCGAAGCATCCGGCGGCATCCAGGGAGAGGGGGAGCTCGGCTGGCTGGTGCCGCCGCAGGGGATCGCCTCCTACCGGCTGACCGCGGCGCTGCAGAACCGCAAGGTCCGCTTCCGCGTCTCCATGGCACCCTTCTCCGGCGGCGGCGTCAGCTACCCCGCGGGTACCCTGTTCATCCCTCGTGGTATCAACGGAGGAAATACTGGAGGAAATCCTGGCGGCAACATCCGCGAAATCCTCCAGAGTCTGCTCCAGGAGAACGGTCTGCGGGCCCAGGGGGTCTCCTCCTCCTACGAGATCAAGGGGAGCTCGCTGGGCTCCAACGACATGCCTTCCGTCCGCCCGGTGCGGGTGGGGCTGCTGAGTGGCGAGGGGGTGGACGTGACCTCCTTCGGCTTCCTCTGGTACCTGCTCGACCGCCAGATCGGCGTCAACCATGACCGGCTCGACCTCGCCCAGCTCCGCCAGATCCCGCTGGCCGACTTCGACGTGCTGATCCTCCCCGACGGCGCCTACGACGACCACATCGGCGACAAGCTGAAGACCGCTCTCGACGGCTGGGTCAAGGCGGGGGGCGTGCTGGTGGCGATCGGCGACGCCGTCACCTGGCTCCAGGACAAGGAGCTGACCACGATCAAGCGCTGGGCGCCGCCCAAGAAGGACGACAAGGCGGACGCCGAGGAGGACCCGGAGCTCAGCGAGAGCCCGGCGCAGAAGCAGCTCGCCCAGCGGCCGATCTTCACCCCCGGCGCCGTGCTCGCCACCCGCATGCAGCCGCGCCATCCGCTGACCCTCGGCCTCGCTTCGGCGCCGGACGTCCTGTACGAAGGCTCGACCGTGCTCAAGGCAACCGGCGACCCCCGCCAGGACGTCCTGCTGGCCGCCGACGACTCGCCCGTGGCCGCCGGCTTCGCCTGGCCCGAAGCCGCTCAGCGCCTCGCCGGCTCCCTGCTGGTCGGCAGCGAGCAGCGCGGCAAGGGGAGCGTCGTCCTCTTCGTCCAGGACCCCGATTACCGCCTCTTCTGGCGGGCCACGATGCCGATCTTCCTCAACGCCGTGCTCTATGGCCCGAGCACGGGCCTGGGGGGCGGGTTTTAGAAATGCCCGCAAGGATGTAGGGGCGGCCCTGCGTGGCCGCCCTGGGCGGGGGACCTGTTCTGGCCATGCGATCCCACCCACCCAGGGCGGCCACGCAGG
>DASWQX010000926.1:0-2100 GCA_036403495.1 Thermoanaerobaculia bacterium | reverse complement strand
TCGCCGGGCTGGAAGCCGCCGATGTAGCGGGCGACGATCGCGGCCGCCTGCTGCTTGGTCAGCTTGGTCGCGGGGACCTTGGCGCCGGGGACGGGAAGGTTCTCCGTGCCGTACTGGATCAGGTTGCCGTTGTTGACGCGGAAGTCGACGCGCGCGCCTTCGACCGCCATGCCGTCGCGGACGACGTCATAGTCGACGAACCAGACGTGGCCGGCCGGCTGGCCGGAGCGGGCCCGGTTCAGCACGAGCTGCGAGGGGTCGATGCCGAGGAAGGACTTGACGCGCGGCATGTAGTCGCGGGCGATGGCGTCCAGGACCTCGAGGTCGATCTTGCTCTTGGACTTGAGGAAACCACCGAGGTCCGCGGTGGTCATCTTGTTGCCGCGGCCCGGAACCCAGGCCACGTTGCCGCCCTCGGCGAAGGTGACGAGACCGGTGCGGCGGTCGATGGACGCCTGCCAGTCGGCGCTGGCGCCGAGGCCGATCTTGTAGGCCTCCCAGCCGTTCTGCAGCGACTTGTCCGCGAAGGCGCGGTTGTTGTCGAGCAGCTCGATCTGGTCCGGAGCCTGCAGCTTCTCATGGACGAAAGCCAGGCCGGAGAGTGAGTCGTTGCCCTGCTTGGCGATCTGGCCCATGGCCGGGATCGCGACGAGAGCGCAAAGGACGAGAAACAGCGTGAGACGTACCGACAGCGAGACACGAGATTTGGCCATCATGGGAAGTCCCCCCTCCTATAGGGGACGTACGAAACAGGAGGTACCACACCTCCAGATTTCACAGATTTGACAACACGGGAGAGGGGGACGCCCTCCCTCGAATGCAATCTCAGGCCATGCTTCCGCGACTGCTATACTCGCCCCGCTCCACAAGAAGCCGGGGTTTCCGACGTCTTTTCAGAGGCTGAAGGGTGACATGCTGATGTCCATCAACACACAAGGTGCAGGCCGGGGGAAAAAGCGCTCCCTCTTTGCGAGCCAACTTTTACCGCTCGCCGGAATCGCCCTCGCCGCCCCTCTGCTCGCGGCCTTCGCGGCGGCCTCGGCGCCCGCGGCGGCAGTTACCGCAGCTACCGCGAAACCGGCGCGCCCCAACCTGGTCCTGATCACCATGGACACCACCCGTGCCGACCACCTAGGCGCCTGGGGCTACCCCTACGCTCACACCCCCAACCTCGACGCCCTCGCCGCCCGCGGCACCCGCTTCGTCCGCTGCGACACCGCCGCGCCGATCACCCTGCCGAGCCACGCTTCGATCCTCACCGGACTGTTCCCGCCGCGCCACGGCGTGCGCGACAACGGCACCTTCGTGCTCTCTCCGAAGGTCGAGACCCTCGCCGAGCGCCTGGCCGCCCGCGGCTACGACACGGCGGCGGTGGTCTCGGCGGTGGTGCTGGCGCGTCGCCAGGGACTGGACCAAGGCTTTCGCGTCTACGACGACGACCTCGGCGCGGGCTACACTCAGGGAAGTTTGGTCTCGGAGAGGACGGCGGACGCTACCACAGCCGCGGCCCTGAAAGCAATGGCCGGTCTGAAGGCCCCGTTCTTCCTCTGGGTCCACTACTACGACCCCCACGAGGAGTACCGGCCGCCCACCCGCTTCGCCGACGCCGCGCGCGGCCCCAGCCGCCTCTACGACGGCGAGATCGCCTTCATGGACGAGCAGATCGGCGAGCTGCTCAAGCGGCTCCCCGCCGGCACCGACGTGCTGGCGGTGGGGGACCACGGCGAGATGCTGGGCGAGCACGGCGAGGCCACCCACGGCCTGCTCCTCTACAAGGCGGCCCGCCGGGTGCCGCTGCTGTTCGCCGGCCCCGACGTGCCCGCCGGCCGGGTGAGCGACTGCCTGGTGCGCACGGTCGACATCGCGCCGACCCTCCTCGGCCTCGCCGGCGCGCCGGTGGGGAAGCTGGGGCTCGACGGCCGCGGCCTGCTGCCGCTGGCCGCCGGCAAGGACTGCTCGCGCGAGACCTACACCGAGAGCTTCCTGCCGTTCTTCGCCTACAAGTGGTACCCCCTGCGCTCGCTGGGGGACGACCGCTTCCTCTATATGAAGGCGCCGAAGAGCAGCCTCTACGACCTCGCCGGCGATCCCGGCGAGACG
>DASWQX010000925.1:0-3637 GCA_036403495.1 Thermoanaerobaculia bacterium | reverse complement strand
AAACGGCCGTTGGCGTCGCCATCCCGGATGATCTTCATCGTCGAGGTCGGCTGCGTGCCGCTCAGGGAAACGCGGACGTTGAAGGCGCCACAGGACGTCTTGACGGGAGCGACGCTCTCCAACTGCAGAGCGCGCATCTGGACGCGGGTCGTCGCCACGCCGCTGCCGTCGAAGGTGGCGTCGTCTAGCCGCTGGAGGATCGTGTCCGCGCCGCCGAGCTCACCCGGAGTGCCGGTGGCCAGGGGAACGCCCTGCAGCACGATGCGGCCGGAGAAGGCCTCCGAACCGGGGCAGAAGAAGCCTCTCGGGATGGGATCCTTGTCGAACTTCACGAACGTCGTGCCGTCTCCCGCGGTGCGCCAGACGTCGATGCCGTTCTGAACGGTGTGCAGAGGCGCGGCCATGGCCGGCAGGCTGGCGACGAGGGCGAAAGCCACGATACAGACAAATGTTCTTTTCATGGAACCTCCGATATCTGGTTAGGTTGAGACCGTCGCGTCGATGGACGACAGGGACACGCACGCCACCGTCCCTGCTCGTAAGAGCTTTCAGAAGATTTCTGAACATACCTCTCTACTGTTTCAGGTACTGCTGCGGGCAGAAGCGTGACATCGCCCGTCGCAGGCGGCATTGAGACGTATACTTCCTCTCGATGGCGCCGCGTTTCGACCCCGAGAGTCTGTGTCTCGACCTCTCCGTAGCCGATCTCCTCGAATCGCCGTTCCTGCGCAGCCTCGGCTTCTCCAGCCGTGGCGGCTATGAGCGGCTCTGGCTGGGACAGGCGATCCACGGGCGGTATCAGGAGCAGAAGCTCCAGGAAGATCCTTCCTACCGGCGCGAGGTGGTGCTCTCCCACGTCTTCGAGCACCGGGGGTGGAAGGTCACCGTCCAGGGGCGCGCCGACGGCCTGCGCCGCGAGCCGGACGGCACCCTGGTCGTCGAGGAGATCAAGTCGGTCCGCCGTGGCGGCGCCCTCCCCCCCGCCGTGCGCGAGAGCTACCAGCGCCAAGCCCTGCTCTACGCCTGGATGCTCTCGCACACGGAGCCGAACCCGGTCCGCGCCGAGCTGGTGCTGATCGCCATCGGCAGCGACGAGACCGAGCGCGAAGCCCTCACCCTCGACCGCAAGGGGCTGGACGCGGCCGTCCGCCGCCGCCTCAACTCGCTGATCTATGCCTGGGAGGCCGACCAGCGCCAGGCCGCCGAGCGCCACGCGGCGGCCGAGCGGCTCACTTTCCCCTACTCCACGACGCGCCCCGGCCAGGAGCTGATCCTCGCCGCCGTCGAGACCGCGGTCGCCAACCGCGAGCACCTCCTGCTCCAGGCCACCACCGGCATCGGCAAGACGGTCGCGGCGCTCTACCCCGCCCTGAAATACGCCCTGGCCCACGACAAGCGGCTGTTCGTGCTCACCGCCAAGAACACCCAGCAGGAGATGGCGACGGCGGTGCTCAAGCTGCTCAATCAGGATTCGGCCTTCCGCTCCCTGCGCCTGCGGGCGAAGGCCAAGATGTGCGCCAACGACCAGATCCTCTGCCACGAGGAATATTGCCGCTTCGCCAAGGACTACGGCCTGAAGCTGGCCACGACCGGCGTGCTGGCGCGCATCTACGACTCCCACGCCGCGATCGAGCCCGAGGACGTCTTCAACGCCGCCCGCGAGGCCGAGGTCTGCCCGTTCGAGGTGAGCCTGGAGCTGTCGAACCGGGTGCAGGTCACGGTCTGCGACTACAACTACGTCTTCGACCCCTACGTCTCGCTCTCCAGCTTCGCCGCCGACGAGGACCTCTCGGACGTCGTTCTGGTGATCGACGAGGTCCACAACCTGGTCGGCCGCGGCCGGGGGTACTACAGCCCGGAGCTCTCCTCGAACGCGGCGCGCGCGGCGGCGGAGGTCGTGGGGCGCTGGGGCGAGCCGATCCACCTGCGGATTGAGAACCTCTGTATGAAGCTCGCCGCGCTGATCGACGGTACCGTCGCCGACGCCCTGGAAGAGGGGCCGCCAGGCGAGCGCGCGGTGGTCTGGCCGCTCCCGGAGGACCGTTTCTGGCGCCTGCGTCCGGAGCTCGACGCCGCCTTCGTCGACTACCTGGAGCACCAGCGCGAGACGCGCAGCTTCCAGCCCGAGGACCCGTTCGTCGAGCTCTACTTCAATTTCCTCCGCTTCCTGAACGGCCTGATGGTCTCCGACGCCGCCTTCAGCCAGTGCGTGGAGTACAAGCAGGGGGACGGCCGGCTCAAGATCCTCTGCAAGGACCCCAGCCGCTTCCTGGGCGAGGTGATCCAGCGCACGCACGCCACGGTCGGCCTCTCGGCGACCCTGTCGCCACCGGAGTTCTATACCGGCCTGCTCGGCTTCGAGGTCGGCCGCACGGCGTTCGTCGAGATCGCCAACCCCTTCCCGGCCGAAAACCGCCGGGTGGTGATCGATCCCAGCGTCGCCACCACCTTCCGCGAGCGGCCGGCGAACTACCAGAGGATCGCCGACCGCCTCGCCGGCTTCGCCGATTCGGTGCCGGGCAACTGCCTGGCCCTCTTCCCCAGCTACGCTTTCCTCTCGGAGGTGACCGGCCGGATGCGCCTGCGCAACAAGCGGGTGCTCGTCCAGCGCCAGGCGGACAGCGACGCCGAGCGCGACACCCTCCTCCAGGCGCTCCGCTCGGCGATCTTCGGGGATGTCCTGCTGGTGGCGGTGGCCGGCGGTGTGTTCGCCGAGGGCGTGGATTATCCCGGCGAGGTGCTCAAGGCGGTGGCGATCGTGGGCCCCTGCCTGCCGGCGATGACGCTCGAGCAGCAGCTCCTCAAGGAGTATTACCAGGAGCGTTTCGAGCGCGGCTTCGAGTACTCCTTCGTGGTGCCGGGCATGACCCGCGTCGTGCAGGCCGCCGGCCGCCTGATCCGCTCGCCCGAGGACACCGGCGTCATCGCCCTCTTCGACCAGCGCTTTTTACATTCTCCCTATCGCCAGTACCTTCCCGTCGACTGGCTCTCCGAGGAAGGCACCACTCACGCCCTGGTGGGCGATCCCGCCCGCGCTGCGGAGGAGTTCTTCAGGACGATCGGAGCGCGGAAATAAGTCGCTGAGAACGAGTATCCTAGGCGTGGACGTGGACCCGGCTCTTTCCGCCGCTGACATCTGGAGATAGAATTCGTCATGGCCCGACGACACGCGATCTTCTTCGAAGAGAACCTCCGGATCCCCGAGGACGCCTTCACCTACGAAGGCTTCCAGCGCTGGGCGGATTCCAGGACGTTTCCGGAAAACGGGCGCATCGACTACCTGGCGGGGGACATCGACGTCGACATGAGCCCGGAAGATCTCTACACCCACAGTGCCGTCAAGACGGCGATCTCCCTGAAGGTGGGAGCCCTGGTCGTGGAAACCGATCTCGGGGACATGTTCATCGACCGCGCCCGGGTTCGATCCCGGTTCGCCCAGCTTTCCGTCGAACCGGATATCGTCGTGGTCTTCGGGAGCTCTTTGGAATCGGGAAAGGTCCGCCTGGTACCTGCGGCTTCCAGGAAGGGTCCAGGTCGGTTCTCCGCTCTCGAAGGAGCCGCGGATCTCGTCGTCGAGATCATCAGCGTCGGCTCCGTGGGAAAGGACACCAAGCGGCTTCCGGGTCTCTACGCCCGC
>DASWQX010000924.1:0-6124 GCA_036403495.1 Thermoanaerobaculia bacterium | reverse complement strand
ATTGAAACAGGCGCGCCTTCTCCAGGTCGTCGGCGAGCGCCCGCGCGTAGCGCTCCTTGGTGTCGCGCTCCCGCTGCAGGCGCAGGCAGCGCTCGACCAGCGCCAGCAGCACCCGGCGGTCGAACGGCTTGAAGAGGAAGTAGAACGCTCCCTCTTCCAGCGAGCGGAAGAGCTTCTCGTCGGGCTCGGAGATCGAGCCGGTGATCAGGATGACGTCGGTCTCCGGACGCCGGGCGCGGATCGCCTGGCAGAGCGAATAGCCGTCGCCGTCCTTCAGCCGCACGTCGACCAGGGCGAGATCGAAGTCCTGCCGCTCGAGGAGCCTCATGGCCTCGGTGGCGCCGGCGACGGAGGCGAGCCGGTAGGCGGGCGACAATACGCGCTCGATCACCCGGCGCATGCCGGGATCGTCGTCGACCACCAGGATGTGATCGTGCCGGCTCACGCCACCGCCTCCGCCTCGCCGGCGTCCTCGGCTTCCTGCTTGCCGGCCAGCCGCAGCTCGACCTCCACCCGCGTCCCCTGGCCGGCGGCGCTGGTGATGGCGAAGCTGCCGCCGTTCTGCCAAGCGAGCGAGCGGCAGATGGCGAGGCCGAGCCCGACGCCGCCGTGCTTGGTGGAGAAGAAGGGCTCCTCCACCTTGTCGAGCAGATCGGGCGGGATGCCCGGGCCGTCGTCCTCGACGGCGAGGCGGGCCGCGCCGCCGCTCCCCCGCCGGGTCGAGATGATGACGCGGTGCCCTTTCTCCCCCATCGCCTCCAGCGCGTTGTTCACCAGGTTGAGCACGATGTGGTGGAGGTCGTTGCGCGAGAAGCGCACCGGCGGCAGCCCGTCCTGGAGGTCGAGCGCCGTCTCGATCCCCTGCCGCGCCGCCTGCCCCTGGAAGAAGGGCACCGTCTCGCGCACCACTTGGTTGACGTCCACCGGCCCGTCCCCAGGCCGGCCGCCGCGGGCCACCCGCAGCATGTTGCCGAAGATGCGCTTGCACAGCCGCGCCTTGTCGACCACCAGCGCGAGGTCGCCGTCGAGGGTGTCGACGTCGAAGGTGCCGGCGCGCAGGTCGGCGCGGACCTGCTGGACGAGCGGCAGGATGGTCCCGACGGCGTTGTTGACGTCGTGGGCCACGGCGCTGGCCAGGGTCACCAGGGTCGCCTTGAGCTCGGCCTGGATCGCCTGCCGCTCCAACGACATGTTGAGCCGCGCGTTGCGGATCGACGCCGCCGCCGCCGGCAGGAAGCGCTCGACGATCGCCGCGTCCCAGGCGTCGAACGGCCGGCGCTTCCAGGCGGCGATCTTGAGCAGCCCCAGGAATTCGCCGCCGAAGAAGAGCGGCGCGCAGATCAGGCTCGACGGCATCGGGATGCCCCGGCCGCGGTGGTAGGTGAGCGCCGACCAGAAGGGATCGTCCGCGGCGTCCGCAGCGCCCGCGGCATCGACCGGATCCCTGACGCCGGCGGCGAGCCGGCGGATGCCGGGGCGGTCGCCGAAGGCGCCGACCAGCGGCTCGGCGGGGATCTCGTGCCCCACGTAGGCGCTCTTCCCCTTGGTCCAGACCATCTTCTCGGCCTCGATGCGCAGCACCGCCACCGCCGGATCGAAGGTGAGGAAGGCGGACGAGTGGTCGTAGTCGACGAGCTGGTGCAGGCCGTCGAGGATCTGGTAGGCGAGGTCGAGCGGGCGAAGCTCGGAGACGATCTTGCCGCGGATGCGGTCGAGCACCTTGGTCAGCCGGGCCTCCTCGCGGCGGGCGAGCTCCTGGGCGAGCACGCCGCACAGGCGGTCGAGCGTGCGCCGCGCCGACTGGCCGAGCTCGTGCTCCCGCCGCGCCACCCCCACCACCGCCACCTGACGGCCGTGGACGGTCACCCGCGCCAGCACCACGGTGCGGCCGAGCGGCGGCCGCTGGTCGCGCAGGAACGCCACGGAGCGGGGAAAGTCGCAGAGGGTGTAGTCGCCGCGCACGGCGCGCACCTCGGCGTCCTCACCCATCACCCAGGCGCACTCCGCGCCCAACCGCAGCAGCACGGCGTCGGCGAAATGGCCGTAGAGCTTGCGCGCCGGCCCGATCCCCTGGAGGTTCCCCTCGAGGACCTGGGCGAACAGCTCGTTGGGGGCTTTTCTGAGGTCGATCATGACGGAAGCACCATAAACAGGGCGGAAGAGGATACCATGGACCGCTGAACCTCCGCCGCCGCGCACCAGATTCCCCTCCCTCTGCGATAATCTCCCGCTCCATGGCCGACACTACTCCGATCAGCGGTCCCGCCCCTCTCCGGCCGCACCCTCACCTCAAGCGCTATTACCAGGACGAGGCGGACCGCCGGCGCCAGATCGGCGCGCTGTTCAACCGCGCGGCGTGCGACTACGACTGGATCAACCAGGCGCTCAGCTTCGGCTCCGGCACCTGGTACCGCAAGCAGGCCCTGCTGCGCGCCGGCCTCGCGCCGGGGATGAGCGTGCTGGACACCGGCGCCGGCACCGGCGGCGTCGCCCAGCAGGCGCTCGGCATCGTGGGGAGCGGCGGCTCGGTGATCGCCCTCGACCCCAGCCTCGGCATGCTCAGCCACGCCATCAAACGGGGCGTGCGCCGGCGGGTCCGCGGGCTCGCCGAGGCGCTGCCCTTTCCCGACGAGCGCTTCGACCTGCTGAGCATGGGCTACGCGCTACGCCACGTCGTTGACCTGCGCACCACTTTTCAGGAATACCGCCGCGTGCTGAAGCCCGGCGGCAAGCTGCTGCTGCTGGAGATCACCCCGCCCTCCTCGCGCCTCGCCCACCACCTGCTGGGATTCTACATGGGGAGGATCCTGCCGCTGCTGGCCCGCTTCGGCCGCGGCGGCAAGAGCACCCGCGAGCTGATGTCCTACTACTGGGACACGATCGAGAGCTGCGTCCCCCCCGCCACCATCCTGCAGGCCCTCGACGAAGCCGGCTTCCAGCGCCCCGAGCGCTACGTCGTGCAGGGGATCCTCTCCGAGTACACCGCCGTCCGCTGAGGCTCGGTCTTCTTCAGATCAGCGGCATGCCGCGCCGCTTTCAGTGAACACGAACAGTCCCCGGTCCGGGGTTCCCGCGTAGAGCCGGCAGGAGTCCTGCGGATCGGCGACGAGGACGTTGAAGCCCGTCTGGACCGGGAGCTTGCCCAGGGGCTCCCAGGTGTCACTACCGTCGAGCCGGTAGACGTCGTCGAGCCAGACTCCCAGATAGAGAAAAGAGGAGCCGACAGGGAAGACCAGGGGCCGGAGGGTCCGACCCGGGAAGGCGTCGCCGGCCTGCGACCAGGTCGCTCCGCCATCCGTCGTCCGGTAGACCTTCTCGGCGGCTACGACATAGAGAGCGTTCGGCGCCTGGGGATCGACCGCCAGGGCTTCGGGGAAACCCTCCGGAACGTTCGCCGGAGTCGGAGCCCAGGTCACCCCGCCGTCCGCGCTCCGCAGAACTCCGATGCCGTTGCCGACGCGACCGATGCCATAGAAGACCGCGGGGGACGACGGCGAGATCACGAAGTCGGTGATGTTCAGGTTGACCAGCCGGGTCCAGGTCGTGCCGCCGTCGTCGCTCTTCGCGATGCCGTTGAAAACGAGAGCGTAGAGCGTTTCGGGGAGGCGCGGATCGGGCACCACCTTGGTCAGGGTGCCGCCGCCGGGATCACCGCCGCGCTCCCAGGTCCGCCCGCCGTCGCGGCTGCGCCAGACCGGGCCCTGATTCACCACGGCATAGACCATCGCCCGGTCGAGAGGGTTCACGACCACGAAGGTGACGGGGAAAGGGGGATCGATCCGGACCCTCGCCCAGGCCGCTCCCCGGTCGGCGCTCTTGAACAGGACGGCGTTGGCGACCGCCCAGAGCAGGTCGGGGGACACCGCGATCGAGGTCACGTCGAGCGACGAAAGGCCCTTGCTGCGCAGCATCCAGGAGCCGCCGCTGTTCTGACTCGCGAAAACCCCTCCCCGCTCGATGCCGCCCAAGGTGAAGACGCCGGCCAGGACCGTCCGCGGAGTGCCCGGCGGAAAGACCAGCGCGCTGACATAGGCCCCGGCGGGCAAGCTCTGCGCGACGTCGACCCAGCTCGCTCCGCCGTCATCGCTGCGCGACAGGCCCGGGACCGTCCCGGCGTACACGACGTTGCTCCGCTTCGGGTCCACCCACAAAAAGCTGATGGGATCGTCCAGCGCGGGCCCCGCGGAGCGCCAGCTAGCTCCGGCGTCCCGGCTCTTGAAGACGCGGTCGTTGAAAGTGGAGGCGTAGAGGATCTTCGGCGAGCTCGGGTCGATCGCGAGCGCGGCGATCCCCTGGTCCACCGGAATCCCGGAGTCGGACCGCTTCCAGGAAAAGCCGCCGTCGACACTCTTGAAAACTCCGTACACATGGGAGTTGATCCCCACGGCCACCGCGTAGAGCCGGTTCGGATCGCTCGGGTCCACGACCAGCTCCCCTGCTCGGTAGGGATTCGGCAGGCCGCGGGTCAGGAGCGTCCAGGCACCGCCGCCGTTGGTCGACTCGAAAAACCCATTCGTGGTGGAGACATAGACCCGGTTTGAGACAGGCGTGACGATCTCGGACACCCCGAAGTTTGGCGCCTTCTTCGTCCAGGTCGCACCGCCATCCAGGCTCTTGTAGATGCCGCCCTGGGAGTTGGCGTAGACCGTCATCGGATGGGCCGGATCGACCGCCACGACCGACACCGAGGGAGGAACACCCAGCCCGGCGCTCGCGTCGACCCAGGAAGCCCCACCGTCCAGACTCCGGAAAACGGCGGTCCCGGTCGCGGCGTACATCGTCTGCGGCCGGCTGGGCGCGAGGACCAGGTCGGAGACCGAGCCGCCGTCGGGTCCGAGCGAGCGCCACGAACCCGGGACCGCCGCGGACAGGGGCGCGGTCAGGGCGAGCAGGATCAGGGGGGATAGCGATCTGGCGAGAAGTCGTTTGGCTAAAAAATGCATGGAGTCTTACCCGGCTTCCGAAGAGAGAGACTGCCGCCTTTCAAGGAGTTCTACGTTTCCTGATGGCAAAACGTCGCGTGGCGCTCCCCCTATTTCCCGGGCTCCCTGTAGACGACGCCCCCCTTCATCACCATCTCCACCCGCTCCAGCACGCGGACGTCTTCCAGCGGATTGCCGGGGACCGCGATCATGTCGGCGAGCAGGCCGGGCTCCAGCGCGCCGCGGTCGGCGACGCCCAGCAGGTCGGCGGCGTTGATGGTGGCGGCCTGGATCGCCGCGAGGGGGGTCATGCCGGCGGCGACGAGCATCGCGAACTGGCGGCCGTTCTGCCCCTGCCGGGCCGCGCCGGAATCGGTGCCATAGGCGATCTTGACACCGCCGCGGATTGCCTTGGCGAGGCTCCCCCGCAGGTTGGCGTTGGCCTCCGCCGCCTTGGCCTGCATCAGCGCCGATCCCGAGAGGTCGATCTCACCGGCCAGCGGGGTGGGCACCAGGTAGGTGCCGCGCTCCTTCATCAGGCGTACGGCCTCGTCGTCGAGCGCCGTGCCGTGCTCGATCGAGGCGACCCCGGCGCGCACCGCCGCGAGCGTGGCGGTGAGGCTGTGCGAGTGCGCCATCACCTTGAGCCCGTTGCGCGACGCCTCTTCCACCACGGTGCGCATCTCCTCCGGCGAGAACTGCTGCACGTCGAGCTTCGCCTCCAAGCCGGTGACGCCGCCGCTTACCATCATCTTGATCACCCGCGCGCCGTGCTTGATCTGGTAGCGCACCGCCCGCAGCAGCTTCTCCGGACCGTCCGCGATCCCCTGCTCGGGGCCGTACTCGAACACCCCCGGCGGAAAGCCGGTGTCGTCGCCATGGCCGCCGGTCATGCTGATCTGGCAGCCAGCGGGGACGATCCGCGGGCCTACCGCCACCCCCTTCTGGATCGCCTTGTCGAGGGCGACGTCGATGAAGTCGTTCTCCCCCGCCGAGCGCACGGTGGTGAAGCCGAGGTCCAGCGTCAGCCGGGCGTTGTCGGCGGCCATAAAAGCGTTGTCGATCGGACCGTTGAACAGGCTCTCGCCGCGCCGCGCCTTCGGGCTCCCTCCCGAGAGGTGGACGTGGAGATCCATCAGCCCCGGCAGCAGCGTGCGGTCGCCGAGCTCGATCCGCCGGGCGCCGGCGGGCACGGTCACCTG
>DASWQX010000923.1:0-2565 GCA_036403495.1 Thermoanaerobaculia bacterium | reverse complement strand
TCCTGCGATCGAAAATGGCTGGCAGGGGGGACCGCCGTGGACGATGTCCACGCCCTTATAAGGTGCCCAGTCTACTTGCGTTACGTCGCCCGCGGGACCACTGAAGACCTTCCACTCAGGCCGATTGGCCAGCAGAGTCGCCCCACAGATGTCCAGGAGCTCAAAGGATGCCAAGTGCATCAGTCCGGCTCTGTCGAATCCAAGATCTAGTCCGCCCCCCCCAGAAAAGAGCGAAAGGCCCGAGAGGGAGATGGGAGTGCATTCAGGCATAAGCACTCCAGGATCGAGCCTTGGGGTCAGGACCGCAGGGCGCTTGTCTGCCTTCGCCATGAAGGCTGCCTTCCGCTCCTTGGAGCGGATGGAGACTTCCCGGTATATCTGCCGCCGTTCAGCGGTGATCTTGTAGGGCATCCGATCCTTGCTTCGATGCGGAGGTTGCGAGTAGGTTAGGCATGGAATCGCGGCACGATTATGCCACGATTCTCCGGTCACCAGCGAGCAGGGAGAGGAGACGAAGACGGACGAGCCGGCGGAAAGCGAACGGCCGGCCCGGGAGTCCGAGCCGGCTGTGCCGGCTGTGACCGCGGTCGAAGAAGAGGAAGCGCCTGCGGTCGCGCCTCGCGGTAGCGGCCCCCCGCCCGAACCCTCACCCACGCCCTGCTACATATCTTGGGTCGAGGGCGGGGATCGCCCGGAGGGCGGGCTTTGAACAGCCTGCGGTTTTAACCGCAGGTTCAGAGGTCTCCGAGACCCCTAAACCCCGGAGGGGCGGCCGATTGGTGAAAATCGGCCGCCCTTTGGGCTTGGTATGATCTGGGGTCCTCGTAACCTGGCGTTAAGACGCCAGGCTGTTCAAAGCCCGCCCTCTGGGCGATCCCCACCCTCTGATCAGAGGCGTGTGTAACGGCAGACGGCCGGGATCGAGGCCGAGGAGGTCATCACGATGAACGGAGAGCGGGTCTTCAAGAAGTCATTGAGCGCCGAATCGCGACTATTCCGCCTGACCAATTAAGGTATCAACTAATCAGGAAAGAACGGCCTCGCAAAAGAACCCAATTGGCACATGTCAACTTTGGCTGGACTTCTAGAAAGGATTAAACCTTGCGACAACTCACTGTTTTTCTGGGCCTGTCTCTCCTCTTTTTCAGTTGCGTTTCAGCGCCATCGAAAGCCGTACAGGAAATAAAAGACGCGGATGATCAGATGGTGGCGAAGTGCCAATTTCTAGCTAACGTTGTTGGCAATTGCTCTCTGGGGCCGGGAGCAAAGGGCCGAGAAGAAATTGCCAAACGGAGAGCGCGTGAGCACGCGGTGGATCTAGGAGCAACTCACATCGTTTGGATCGCGGGAAGCGCAGGCACCGCAACTCGCGTCGAGGGCCGTGCTTATCGGTGTCCATAACAAGGAATGGATAATGAGCTTGCGCGACTCTTGTCAGTGCGCCCAGGAACGGGGCGGCCGGCTCCACGAGGCGGCGCTCAGCGCCTTGGCGCTCGGGGTTTCGGCCTTCGAATCCGCTGAATGCGCGGACGCGACCGGCGTTTGGGCCTTCGAATCGGCCCGGTCGGCCTTCGCCTTCGGCTTGGGAACGGACGCGTGGGGCGGTTACCCCTTCGAATGGGCCCGTTGCGCCCTCGCGTGGGCCCGTCGCCCCCACGCGTGGGACTTACGAGATCTCGCGTGGGTAGTGTCCTAGTTTGAAACCCCGCCGACCTTGTACGGTCCCCGCTTCACTCCGGTTTGAGTCGGAAGCAGGGCCACAAGGTCGGCGATCTCCCACACACGGGACTCTACTCCCGCCGCCATGGCCGGGGTCACCCGCAAGCTCTTGTGAATCCGGCACAGGTTGTAGTGAGCATGGAAGAGACCGAGGGCGGCGGTATGGTTCTCCACCTTCTTAGAGAATGCATTGGTGAGGCGCGTAAATCGCCGGAGCGACATCCGGATGGTCAGGTTCGCCCGCTCCACATACGACGTGCTGACGTGCTTGGGGTCAGGCTCGCCCACCACCCGCTTCTTCTCACATCCGATGCACTCCGCTGGCGAGTAGCGCGTCTCCGGCCCGGTGGGCTCGTTCCCGTAGATCTTCACGAGCTGGGCGAAGTCGATGTCTCCGCCGAAAGCGTCCTCGACGGCTCCCAGGTACATCTTGTGGCCGTCCGTGGTGAGCTGCACCCGGTTCACGAGCCGTCCCGCGAGATCCTGGAGGAACTCCGTGGCGCACCCGGCATCCCGCGAGCCGACCAGGAAGGAAGGCATCAGCTTCGTGTCCGCGTCGATGGCGGTAAATGTCCAGACATCGCCCACGCCAAACGTGCCGCGCATCTCGGCGGGGACGTTCTTCGCCTTCGCGTAGACGAAGCTCCAAGTTTCGTCCACCTGCAACCGCTTGCAGGTCAGATTCCTGAACGTCGCGTCTTGGTAGCGGATGCAGGCCTCCCCAATCTCCCGCCAGAGCTTCATGACGGTGTCTTTGGAGACGTTCGCCATGCGGGCGGTGGCGCGAATGCCGACGCCCTCGACCAGGGCGGACACGATCTGGACTCGCTTCGCGGTGCTGAGCAC
>DASWQX010000922.1:0-7817 GCA_036403495.1 Thermoanaerobaculia bacterium | reverse complement strand
AGTCGGTCGCCAGCGGCGACGGCACTCCGGGCAGCGTGCTGGTCTACCAGCTCGCGGTCACCAACGGCGGCACCCGTGACGCCGCAAGCGTCGCTCTCCACGAGACGGTTCCACCGTTGACGACCTTCCGGGCGGCCGGCTCGTCGCCTGGATGGACCTGTACCCCGGACGGCAGCGCCGGCAGCTCTTGTACCTTGAGCCTCGGGACGGTGGCGGCCGGGGCCTCGGCAACCTACACCTTCGCGGTACAGGTGGCGAGCTCATTTCCGGCCAACCCTTCCGCGATCGACAACTCGGCGTGCGTCAGCACGACGAGCAGCGGTGACCCCGCGGGCAACGACTGCGGCAGCACCAGCACGCCTCCCGGCGGCAACCCCGACCTGCGGCTGGCGAAGTCGGTGGTGAACGGCAACGGCAATCCGGGGAGCGTGCTGGTCTATCAGCTCGCGGTTACCAATGGTGGCACCTGGGACGCCGGCGGCGTTGCTCTTCACGAGACCGTGCCACCGGTAACGACCTTCCGCGCCGCCGGCTCGTCGCCTGGATGGATCTGTAGCCCGGACGGCACCGCCGGCAGTTCCTGTACCTTGAGCCTGGGGACCGTGGCGGCCGGGGCCTCGGCGACCTACACCTTCGCGGTGCAGGTGGCGAGCTCGTTTCCGGCCAATCCACCGTCGATCGACAACTCAGCGTGTGCCAGCACGACGAGCGCGGGCGATCCAGCGGGCAATGACTGCGGCAGCACCAGCACGCCTCCCGGCGGCAATCCCGACCTGCGCCTGGCGAAGTCGGTCGCCAGCGGCGACGGCACTCCAGGGGGCGTGCTGGTCTACCAGCTCGCAGTCACCAACGGCGGCACCCGTGACGCCGCAGGCGTCGCTTTTCGTGAGACGGTTCCGCCGTTGACGACCTTCCGGGCGGCCGGCTCGTCGCCTGGGTGGACCTGTACCCCGGACGGCAGCGCCGGCAGCGCCTGTACCTTGAGCCTCGGGACGGTAGCGGCCGGGGCCTCGACGACCTACACCTTCGCGGTGCAGGTGGCGAGCTCGTTTCCGGCCAATCCGCCGTCGATCGACAACTCGGCGTGCGTCAGCACGACGAGCAGCGGTGACCCCGCGGGCAATGACTGCGGCAGCACCAGCACGCCTCCGGGCGGCAATCCCGACCTGCGACTGGCAAAGTCGGTCGCCAGCGGCGACGGCACTCCGGGCAGCGTGCTGGTCTACCAGCTCGCGGTCACCAACGGAGGCACCCGCGACGCCGCAGGCGCCGCTCTCAACGAGACGGTGCCGCAGTTGACGAGCTTCCGGGTTGCAGGCTCGTCGCCGGGGTGGACCTGCACGCCGGATGGAAACGCCGGCAGCTCCTGCACTCTGAGCCTCGGGACAGTGGCAGCCGGGGCCTCGGCAACCTACACGTTCGCGGTTCTAGTGGCGAGGACATTTCCGCCGAATCCGCCGTCGATCGACAACACGGCGTGCCTGAGCACGACGAGCACCGGAGATCCCGCAGGCAACGACTGCGGCAGCACCAGCACACCGCCAAGCGGCAACCCTGACGTGCGGCTGGCGAAGTCGGTCGCAAGCGGCGACGGCAGTCCCGGGAGCGTGCTGGTCTACCAGCTTGCGGTCACCAACGGCGGCACTCGCGACGCTGCCGGCGTTGCTCTCCACGAGTCGGTGCCGCAGTTGACGACCTTCCAGGCGGCCGGTTCGTCGCCAGGATGGACCTGCACGCCGGACGGCAACGCGGGGAGCTCCTGTACGTTGAGCCTCGGGACAGTGGCGGCCGGCGCCTCGACGTCCTACACATTCGCGGTCCAGGTGGCGAGCTCCTTTCCGTTGAATCCGCCCTCGATCGATAACTCGGCCTGCATCAGCACGACGAGCAGCGGCGATCCGACAGACAACGACTGCGGCAGCGTGTCGACGCCACCGGGAGGGAGTTCCGACCTGGTGCTCACCAAGACCCTGACATCGGGAACCGCCGTCCCGAATGGAGTGCTGGTCTTCAACCTCTCCCTTCGCAATCAGGGTAGCCGGGCCGCCACGGAGGTGATGCTGCGGGAAACCGTGTCCGAAAATTCAGTGTTTGAACCAGCGAGCTCGTCTCCCGGGTGGAACTGCACACCAGACGGCAGCGCCGGTGCGTCCTGTGCTCTCGCTGTCGGCGTCGTGGCCGCAGGAGGGTCGTCGAGCTACAGCTTCGCGATCCGGCTGCGCGCGGAACTTCCTCCAGATGCAACGGTCTCCAACACGGCCTGCGCAGCGCAACCGACCGGGGCAAAGGATTCAGTGGGCAACGGGTGCTCCACCGTGACCGTCGGACCCCAATCCCGCACGGATCTCGAGGTGGGGCTTGAGGTCGATGCCTCCTCCCGACGAGTAGGAGAGCCATTCACCTTCATCTTGACGGTGCGCAACACGAGCACGGTCATGGCGGAGGGCCTGCGGCTTGGGGTTACCCTCCCAAGCTTTGGCAGTGATCCCACCGATCTCGATTCCGCATGCCTCAACCCGGGCGAAGGATCGATCGAGTGCTCGGTTTCCCAGTTGGCCGGCGGCGCCAGCGTAGCGTTTAGCTGGAAGCAGGCCGCGCGTCAAACCGGCAGCTACACGGTGTCCGCCGAGCTCCTCGCGGCGACGCCGGAGGACATCGATTCGGTCCCGGGCAACGGGGTCCACACCGAAGACGATTATGCGGAGGTTGATGTTTCGGTCTCCAGCGGGCCGGAACTGCACGAGATCCCGACGCTGTCGTCGGTTGGAATCTCCGTCCTGGCTGTTCTCCTGGCGGCCCTCGGCCTGGGTTTCCTCAAGCGCCGAGCTGTGCGAGGCGGGGCCCCACCCTCAGCGAGCTCGGATTGATCGCCCTCGCGTGCGGCTTAGCCCTGTCGTCTCTGCATTTGCTCCGGCGCCGCGCGAAAGCCTAAACCCAGCGTCTTTCTCAAGGGGGCCCGGAACACCGGGCCCCCTGTTTTCTGGAGGCTCCAATGACCATTTCACCCAGCCTTGCCCTCGCCCTTGCCCTGCCTTCCCTTCTCTCCGGGACTTCTACCGTCCAAGACCCCACCGTCATTTTCTCCACGCCCGGCCAACAGACCGTTACCCTCAAGGCCTGCAATTCGGGCGGCTGCTCGACCGTAACCAAGACGGTGACCGTCCTCGACCCCGCCCCCATGGCGGGACCCATCATCGGGCCCACCACGATCGGCCTCTCCAGCGGCCCCGTGACCTACACGGCCACCGCCTCCGGCAAGCCCCCCCTTGGCACGAGCTGGACGCAGACCGCTCCTGACTCTTCGACCCTCGTTTCGTCGGCACCTTCCCTTTCCCTGACGCCAAGGCAGATCGGCCTCTACAACCTCAAGTTTCAGGCTCTCAATTTTTCAGGCTCTTCTCACACATCCTTGGCTGTCACCTCCGTTCCAACCGTCTTTACAGACGTCGGCCCCAACGACTTTGCGTCCTCGTTCATCGAGACCCTCTACTTTGCCGGCATCACATCCGGCTGCGGCTTCGATCCGGCCACCGGGACCCGTACCTACTGCCCCTCCAACACGGTCAGCCGCGCCGAGCTCGCGATTTTCATCGAGGTCGCAGCCCACGGCGCGTACAACCCGCCGCCGGCCGTGGGTGTCTTCGCTGATGTCCCTCCCTCCTACTGGGCGGCCCCCTGGATCGAGCAAGACGTGCGCGACCACTCTGCTTTCGCCTGTGTGCCCGGAACGCACCCGCTTTACTGCCCCTCCGGCGCCACCACGCGCGAATACATGGCTTTCCAGGTCGTCCAGGCCGCCCACGGCCCCTCATATACGCCTCCACCCATTACCGGAGTCTTTGCCGACGTCCCCCGAACCGACCCGCTCGCCCCTTGGGTCGAGCAGCTCTACCGCGACGGCGCGACGGGCGGTTGCCAGACTTGGCCTGTCCGCCTCTTTTGCCCCAATTCAACCCTCACCCGCGCCGAGATGGCCGTCTTCATGGTCCTGGAGTTTCACCTCGCTGAACACCCCACCCCTTCTCTCTTCGCCGCCCGCCTCTGCTCCTCCACTTCCTGCACCTACCCTGTCGGAATGCCCATTGAATTCGACGTCCAGCTCCATGGCGGAATCCCCGCAGCTTACGAGTACGACTGGGACGGCAACGGCACCTACGAGGAGGTAGCCTCCTTCCCCGTCTCGCACATCTACCCGACCGCGGGGACCTTCACCCCCCGCCTCCGACTTCGACTCGGCCCCTGGACCTCCGTCCTCACTCATCCCCACCCGATCCGGATCAATTCGTCCTCAGGCCTGCTCAGCCCTCCCTACCCTGTGGCCGCAACTCAAGGCAGGTCGGTCCCGCCCACCAACAGCGACCCGCCAGGAACTCCGGTTCGCACCGCCTATGCGATTTCGACCCCCGCTCAGACAGGCGTCCTCGGCTACGCTGCTTACCTCGATCCCGGCACAGGCTCTTTCACATTCGTCGGACTCCTGCAGCCCGATCGATCTTCAGCTATGGATTCGCTGCTCCTTCCTACCCCCGTCCCCGGAGTGACGCGCTTCTTCTACCTTCGCCCCTTCACCGCCACCACATTCGGCTCGGCCTCGTTCCCAGTCCGCGTTCCCTGAAATAGACGCTCCTGATGACCCGGCGACTGGGACGCTCAAGAGACGGCCGATCCTCCTCGGAGCCGTTGACACTCCGAGGTCAGCCCGGACGGCCGCGAAAGCCGGCAAGGAAAAAGCTTTCGCGGGTGCTCCGGGTTCGGTTTTCCGAAGATGACATCGACACCCTTCGGCAACGTGCGGACGGTCAGCAGCTCTCCACCTACCTGCGCCAGGCTGCCCTCGGAAGGGAACGCAGGTCGAAAATCCCTTCGGCCAACCGGGAGATCGTGGGTCAGTTGGCCAAGGTTGGCAACAACTTGAACCAACTCGTACGGCTGGCTCACACCGGGCGGTACCCGATGCAATTCGAGGCTCTGCTGAGACAGCTCTACGAAAAGGTTGCGGAGTACCAGCGCCAGCTAGGCGGGGGCTCGCAGTGATCGCGCGGGTGATCCGGGGCCGGGGATTCGGTGGAACGGTCCGCTATTGTGCCGATAAAGCTTTAGGCGATGGCCCCCTTGGCTCCTCCGTGCTTTCCGCGGACCCAGACGGCCCGAGCCAACGGGAGATCATCTACCAGCTTCGCTCCGTAACCTCCGCGAGGGACGCGGCCCGTCCCGTTGTGCATATCCCCGTCCGGCCCAGAGCTCATGAGCACCTCTCGACCGATCAATGGCTGGTGGTCGCTGAGAGAGTCTGGAAGGAGATGGGGTATGAGAATTGTCCGTGGGTTGCCTATCTACATGCAAACGAAGGAGTTCCGGGACAGCATCTGCACTTGGTGCTGTCGCGTGTGACGTTCGACGGCGAGATCGTCTCTGATCGATACGAAAGAAAGCGGGTGATGGAGGTCATGCGTGGCCTGGAGGTGGACTTGGGTCTTGAGCCCGTCCTGTCCAAGGAACGGTCTCGCTCGAAGAGTTACCCCCATCACGAAGAGGGACGCGCGAAGGATCGGGAGCTCGTCATGCTGAGGGCTCAGATCGACGCCGCCGGTGCTAACGCTCGTAGCATCGCGGGGTTCGTCGAGCGCCTGGAAACGGCCGGAGTCCGGGTCCAGCTCAAGATCTCCCGAGCTGGGCACCTCCAGGGGGCAAGCTACCAACTTGCCTCCAGCAGTCTGATCTGGCGGGGCTCGGATCTTGGGAGGTCATACTCGATCGGTCGTCTGGCAGCTCGGTTTGGGCTCGGGCAGGAAGGCGATGTGGTGCGAGCGTTCGAGCTTCACGCTCGCGATCTCGAACGCCTTCGTGCCGTGGGCCTTGAACCGGACCGTGTCGAAGCAGCGGGTGCCGGACGAGCCGTGGCGAGTTGGGCGGTTCCTGGATCTCCCCGAGACCAGGACGCCTATCAGCGAATGATTCAATCGGCCGTGCCGGGGCGGCTCTGCGAGCGAGGCAGCGGCGACCCGGCCTGGGTAGCCGCGATTGAACCTGCGGTGCTCGAAGCCCGCAGGCGCCAGGTCGAGGCGGCGCTTTCCGCAAGGATCATCCAATCCCCCGCGATGCTGGTCCTCGGTCAAGGGCCCGAAGCGCTCCGCGAGGCAGGCCTGCAGACGGAGGCTCTCCTTCAGAGGTATACCCAGGAGCTGAGATCGGGTGCGAGCCTCGATCGGCTGTCGACTGTCTGGCTGGAGATCGTGCGGCTGACCGGCGTTCGGGGAGTTCGTCCCGACATCCTCGGACAGCGGGAATTGGGTCATCAGCTCGCCGGCCTTGGAAGCATCGCGCAGACGCCGCACGCCGTCCGGTCACGGCTTCTCGGACGCGAGCCCGGATACGTGTCCGTTCCATTGATTCGAGGCGAGCTGACGAGTTTTCCGCCTCATCTCCTCGACCGTGGCCTGCTAGGAGAGCGGCGGAACTTCAACCGCCAAGCCAACGCGATCTTGGGCGAACGGGAATCCACCGCGCTTCTCCGCCTGGCCGAGAGCCTCGTCAGATCGAAGGAGGACCGCCGGATCGGGGAACGCCTGGAGGGGCGCCTCCGTGAGGTGGAACGAGCGACCATCTTCTGGGGATCTAGACGAAGCGTGCGTACCATACCGATCGGACAACAACATAACGCGCAGGCGGCCCGCCGATTCGTATCGCGGAGCCTTCGGGGGCACCTTCGCCAAGTCGAGAGGCGGGCGGGGCACCAGCTCGTCAGTGCCGCTACCGCGCTGGTGCCCCGTCCGCGCCTGCCGGGACTTGGGCTTCTGGCAAGAGCCAATGCCGCGGCCCGATGGACCGAGGAACTTGGGCGGGCGGTGATGGTCATCGAAGCCGCGGTCCGCAGAGAACAAACCCGGGTCCTACGGCGGGACGCGAGTCATCTTGAGCGGGTAGCGGCGGGAGACGTCTCGACCTTTCGCTTGCTCCGATTGACGGGTGGCCGCCCTAAGGCGGTCACCGTTCCTCCTGTCGGTCCGGCGCCCGCGCGGGAATGGGGCGCTGCCATTCGGGAGTACCGGCGCAGCCGCGCCGAGCTGGTGCGCTTCGCGCGAGCCGCCCTTCGTGAGGGCAAGCCGGACCGGACCATCGAGGCAGCGGTGTCCCGCAGGGCGGGCGCGGTGCTCGCCGCACGCGAGGGCCTAGTCAATGCCGGCCTCGAGCGGCTTGGGATCGTGAGCCTGCGGACGCTGGCGGGTACGGCCAAGCCTCGGACCGAGGTCCTCGCCCGCTTCGCCCAAGCGTGCCGGACGGCGGGCCTGTCCGTAGGTACGGCCGCGCGGGTGATCGCCGAGGTGGGGCCTGTCGTCCTGGGGGGCTTCGTGGCGGGCGCAGCCGCCACCTTGGTCTCCCAAGTCGTCCTCAAGCAGGCGTTCGGTCTCGGCCGCAATCTGGCCAAGGAGTTCATCTACGGAGATCGCGACCGGGATCGGGGGCGGTGAAACAAAGAAGGTCGTTGGGTTACTATGAAAGTAGCTATACAATGGGAGCAGACCAGGCCCAACCTTCGGAGGAACAAGGCGAGATGAAGAACCGGTCGGCGTTTTCCCCATCCAATCTGTTGGCCCAGCTCGAGGCCATGGCAGAGCTTGATGCGGAGGTCAGCGAGGATCTGAGGCAGCAAGCGGCGCAAGAGGCTCGCGTAGTTGCGGAGGAAATGAACCGAATCTGGCGCGTCCGGAGAAGGCCGAGCCCAGGAAGGAGCAAATTCATGAGACGTGTCGCAATTCCGGTAGCCCTTTACTTCGTCTTCTGCCTTTCCTTGCAAGGTGGCACTTGCGACAGCGTGT
>DASWQX010000921.1:0-2565 GCA_036403495.1 Thermoanaerobaculia bacterium | reverse complement strand
GTCCTCCAAAAAAGGGGAGGCCTCCCCCAAAAAGGGGAACGGTTCCCCGAAAAAGGGGCGGGGTCTCCCCCAAAAGGGGAAGGCTCCCCAAAAAAGGGGAGAAGCTCCCCAAAAAAGACGGACAACGCGGCGGATCTGGAGAGGACGCAACACCGTCCCGGCCGGAGGCGCGGACGGCACCGCTGATATAGAGTTCCGGAGAAGCAACCCTTGAGGAGGGCGATCATGGTCAGTGCCGTCATTCTGCTGGTGGTGGAGAAGTCGAAGGTGAACGAGGTCGCCCAGGCGCTGGTCGACCTCCAGGGGATCACCGAGGTCTATTCGGTCGCCGGCCAGTACGATCTGGTGGCGATCGCGCGCGTCAAGGACAACGAGGCGATCGCCGACGCGGTCACCCGCCAGATGCTGAAGATCGAGGGCATCATCCGCTCGGAGACCCTGCTGGCGTTCCGCGCCTTCTCCCGCTACGACCTGGAGCGGATCTTCTCGATCGGGGCGGAAGAGCCGCCCAAATAGGGAAGAAATGAGGAAAGGGCCGCTCGGGATCGGTCCCGGGAGGCCCAGACGGTGCCCTGGCGGTCAGAGTTCAGACGCAGCAGGTGGTCCTGACGTAGCTGCAGTTGGTCAACACGCCCGAGCAGTGGTTGTACTTCGGGCAGTCCGAGTACTGACACCAGGTTCCATTGCTCTGCAGGCACGATTCAATGTCGTAGGCGAAGCAGGCCTGGGCCGGTCGAGGGGGTGTCAGGGCAAACAGGGTGGTGAAGGTCGCCAGCAGCAGCAGGAAAACCCGGGTCTTGGCTTGCGTCATCGCTATCCTCCTTGTTAAGGATGATAAGCATATGCAAAGGACAAGCCCCGTGGGAAGATCGGTCTAGCGCTTGGCCTCGGCCCCGCCCCCCTGTGCGGCCTTGAGGATCAGCGCGGCGAGGACGTCGTAGTCCCCTCCGAAGTGGTGGGCTCCCGGCAGCACCTGGGCCTTGCCGAGCGCGGGAGGGATCTGCGGACAGAGGCTGTCGCTCTCCTGACTGCCATAGAGGCAGAGGACCGGGGGATGGCCGGCGAGCTTCCTGACCTCGGGGAGCACCGGCTGCCCCTTGCTGCCGCCGCCGAGCCAGTCGGTGACGTGGAACTCGAAGTCCGCCGTCTTCCCCGGCCCGAGGAGCGAGACCAGGCGGATCCGTTCCAGCAGGTCGGCGGGGAGCCGGTTGGCGAAGAAAGGGAGGACGTCGGCGCCGAAGGAGTAGCCGACCAGCAGGACCTCCTGGCGATTCCACACCGCCATGTAGTGGCGAAGGATGCGGTCGAGATCCCTGGCGGCGACGTCGGGCGTCCTGGCGCTCCAGAAGTACTGCAGCGAGTTCCAGCCGACCACCGGGATCCCCTGCGCGGAGAGCGCTCCGGCCACGTCCTTGTCGATGCCGGCCCAGCCGCCGTCCCCCGACAGGATCACGGCGAGCATCTTCCCCCCCTGCGCCTTGGCGGGCACCTCGACCAGCGGCAGGTCGGCGACGCTGGGAACCCCCTTGGCCGGGGCGGCGCCCGGGGACGGCGCGCCGGCCGCAGGAGCCGCGGCGGCCGGGGGCTTGTCGCCCTGCACGATCTTGCGGAACGCCTGGCGGAACTGCGGCGCCCACTTGTTGGCCTTCGAGAAGCCGTGGCCGACGTCGGGGAGCAGGACCGTCTCCGCGTTCTTCACCTTGGCGGTGTACTGGACGACGTCGTCCTTGAAGCAGACCTTGTCGATCGTCCCCTGGAAGGCGATCCAGGGCTGCTCCAGGGTGGTGGCGGGGCGGAAGACGATCCCCTTCCCCTTCGGACCGGGGTCGCTGGCGATGCCGTGTCCCGGGCAGAAGGGGTGGGTGAGCTCGAGGTCCGGGCAGAAACCCATGCCGATGCCGCCGCTGAAGGTGCTGGGCGGCGCCTGGACGAGCGCGGCGTAGGCGAGCGTGGCCCCCGAGGAGTAGCCGACGAGGACCGGCGGCTCATAGTTCGGCAGGCCGAGCGTCTTCTGCACGTACTTGGAGAGCAGCTCGAGGTCGACGGCCGCCGAGGTGCAGCTCTCCTTGGCGGCGTTGAGCTTCCCCACGTAGGCTGGGACGTTGACGCCCACCACCAGGGTGTCCATGTCGGCCAGGATTTGGGCCATGTCGACCACCCCGAGATTCCAGCCGCCGTCGCCGGAGAAGAAGATGGCGACGTGGCTGGGATGGGGCGTCCGCCGGTAGATGTAGACCTTGCCGAAGCGGCCGTAGGTGAGGGTCTCGGTCGGCGGCGCCGGCGCGGTGGCGGCCGGAGGCGAGTCCTTGGCGGCTTCCTTGGCGCGCGCGGACGCAGGCGTCGCCGCCTTCGTCTTCGCGGGTTTCTCGGCGGCGCGGGCGACCACGGACGGCGCCAGCAGGAGGGGGAGGAGCAGAAGGGCGATCTTCTTCATCGGCGTGGGCTTCCTTGGGAGAACGGGGAGGCGCCTCGGCGCTAGCCCCCGTAGGGCGTCTTCAGGTTCTCATTCAGGGCCAACAGGATGCGCTGGTATTCGGCGTCCTGCCGCAGCGGTGCGAAGGCTTC
>DASWQX010000920.1:0-22647 GCA_036403495.1 Thermoanaerobaculia bacterium | reverse complement strand
AGCGGCCGCCGGACCTGGTCGTGCTCGACGTGATGCTCCCCGGCATCGACGGCCTCGCGGTCTGCCGCGCGCTGCGGGCGGAGTCCGAGGTGCCGGTGATCCTGCTCACCGCTCGCACCACCGAGGAGGACCGGCTCCGCGGGCTCGACCTCGGGGCGGACGACTACGTAAGCAAGCCGTTCAGCCCGCGCGAGCTGGTGGCGCGGGTGCGGGCGGTGCTGCGGCGGAGCGCTCCGCGCGAGCCTGCCGCGGGCTCGCAGCCGCTGCGGTTCCGCGGCCTGGTGCTCGACCCTGCCCGGCGCGCGGTCGAGGCGGCGGGCAGGCCGGTCCCCCTCACGCCCAGCGAGCTCCGGCTGCTCGAGACGCTCGCCGGCGCGCCGGGCCGCACCTTCAGCCGGGCGGAGCTGGTCGAGCGCGCGTTCGGCTGGGATTACGAGGGGATGGAGCGCACGGTCGACGTCCACGTCAAGAATCTCCGCCGCAAGCTCGGCCCCCGGCCCGGTGGCGGGCCGCCCGGGGAGGATCATCCCTGGATCGAGACGGTCTGGGGGCTCGGCTACCGCTTCACCGGGGAGCCGGCGTGATCCACAGCCTGCGGGTGCGGCTGCTGGCGGTCGTGGCCGTGGTGCTCGCCGTTGCCCTGGGGGCGGTGGCGCTCGTCTCGGTGCGCCTGATGTCGGTCGAGATCCACGAGGTCCTGGAGGGTCGCGGCCTGCGTCCCGGGGATCTCGACGCTCTCGCTCGCCGGCTCACCCGGGACCGGCTGCGGACAGGGGGGTGGAGCGGCGCGCATCGCGTCCTCGCCGAGGCGGGGAGACGGATGGACCGGGAGCTCCTGGTGGTGGATGCCGCGGGGCGGCTGGTGGCGGCGTCCAGCCCGGAGGAGACCTATGCGACCGTCCGCGTCGCCGGCGGCGGGAGCCGGCTCGACGTGGAACGCAACACGGTTCGCGGCCGCGCGGGCCTCCAGCTCATCGAGCCCTATCGCATGGCCCTCGCCGCGGCGCCGGCCATGACCCCGGGAGCAGCGCCGCTCGGCATGCTCTTCGTCACGCCGGTGTTCCACGCGGCGACCGGCGGCGCCGGAGAGGTCGTCGGCCGCATCCGCCGCGCGCTGCTGCTGGCGGCGCTGGCGGCGGGCTCGGTGGGCCTGCTGCTCTCCTTCGGCCTGTCGCGCCGGATCCTGCGGCCGGTCGAGGCGCTGACTGCGGCGGCCCGGCGGATGGCGGCGGGGGACCTCGAAGTGCGCGTGGATGGCGGCGGCCAGGACGAGATCGGCGAGCTCGCCCGCGCCTTCAACGCGATGGCCGAGCGCCGGGCCGCCGCCGAACGGCTGCGGCGCGATCTGGTCAACGACGTGGCCCACGAGCTGCGCAGCCCGCTCACCAACCTCCGCGCGCACCTGGAGGCCCTGGAGGACGGCCTGCTGGCGCCGACGCCGGAGACGCTCGCGTCCTTGGGAGACGAGGTGCGCCTGCTCGGGCGGCTGGTCGACGAGCTCCAGGACCTGGCGCTCGCCGAGGCCGGCCAGCTCGCCCTGGAGCGCGGCCCCGTGGACCTCGCCGGGGAGATCGAGCGCGCGATGAACGCGGCGCGCCCAGCGGCGGACGAGCTCGGCATCGGTCTCGAAACCGACCTGCCGGCCGGTTTGCCCGGTGTGGAGGGGGATGCCCGCCGGCTCGCTCAGGTCCTCCGCAACCTGCTGGGCAACGCGCTGACGCACACGCCGCCCGGCGGCAGGATCGTAGCCCGCGCGAGGCCTGGCGAGGGCGAGGTCGCCGTGGAGATCGAGGACTCGGGCGCCGGTATCGCGGCGGAGCACCTGCCCCATCTCTTCGACCGCTTCTATCGCGCCGACCCTTCGCGCAGCCGGGCCACCGGCGGCGCGGGCCTGGGTCTGGCGATCGTCCAGCAACTCGTCGCCGCCCACGGCGGACGGGTCTGGGTGACGAGCGCGGTGGGGGAGGGCTCGACCTTCGGTTTCAGCCTGCCGAGCCCCTGATCGATCCGCGCCTGCGCCTACTTCCGCTTCCCCGGCAGGTCGCGTCCGCCCTGGTGCAGGATCAGCCCGGTCACCTTGCCGTCCGTGCCGCGGACGAACTCGATCTCGGCGTCCACCACCTTGAGGAAGTAGCGGCTCTCCGACTCTGGAAAGATCTCGAACTTCGGCTGGCCGGTGGCCTGGGCGAAGATCCCGCTTCCCTCGCGGGTGACGGCGATCGAGAAGGTCGGCGTCAGCTCGTAGTCGCCCACGAGGGCGTCGTAGACCGCCGGGTCCATCCGGACCTCCTGACGTTCCTGGGGGAGCGGATCGGTGGTCTTCGTGCCGGTCTGGTCGGAGCCGCCGAGGGGGTGGAAATCGGCGCCGGTCACCTTGCCCTGCGCGTCGCGCTGGAAGTGGAGACGGGTGGTGCGGTCCGGATAGAGGAAGTCGTCGGGCGCGGTCGCCGAGAGCTCCTGCTTCTCGCCTCCGCGGCGCTGGGAGAAGAGCTTCCCGCCCTCGTTCGTGACGACGCGGGTGGTCTCCTCGTCGAACCGGTAGACGCCGGGGTAGTCGGCCGCCGCCTTGGGATCGAGCGGGATCGTCTTGACGTCCTCCAGCGCGTGGCCGAGCGCCTTGGCGACGATCCGCAGGGAGACATCGTCCGGGCTGACCTTGGAGGCTTCGTTGTTGGAGAGGACGGCCACGAAGAGGCGCTCCTCGGGGACGCGGATGAGGTTGGTCCGGAAGCCGTTGATGCCGCCGCCGTGCTGGAGGATCCGCCGCCCCGCGAAGTCGTACACCTCCATGCCGTAGCCGTAATGGGTGGAGGCCCCGGACTTGAGCGTATAGGCGGTGAACATGCGGTCGAGGGAGGCCTTCCTGAGCAGCGCCTCGCCGGCGAGGGCGCGGTCCCAGATCGCCAGGTCGTCCACCGTGGACATCAGCGAGCCGGCTGCGAACGGCTGGGTCATGCTGATGAAGCTGGCGTTGTGGAACCCGCCGTCGTCCTTCGAGTAGCCGGAAGCGCGCAGGGGGACGACCTCCTCCGGATGGTCGTAGCGGCTGTGGGCCATGCCGAGCTTCTTGAAGATCTCCTCCTCGACGAACCGCTCGTAGGTCTCGCCGGAGACCTTCTCGATGATCGCGCCGAGCAGGAAGTACCCCGAGTTGTCGTAGGCCCAGCGCTCGCCGGGTTTGAACTCCAGCGGCTTGTCCTTGAACAGGGCGATCAGGTCGGCCGGCTTGAGGTCCTCGCGCATCCGCGGGAACCACTCGGGGAGGCCGGTGTAGCTGGGAATACCGGAGGTGTGGGTGAGCAGGTTCTCGATCGTGATCGTAGCCCCGTGGGTGGGATAGTCGGCGAGGTACTTGGTGATGTCGTCCTCCATCCGGAGCTTGCCGCGCTCCTGGAGCAGCAGGATGGACGCCGCCGTAAACTGCTTGGTGATCGAGCCTAGCTCGAACACCATCTCGGGAGACATCGCCCGCGCGAGCTCCAGGTTGGCCATGCCGTACCCCTTGCGGAGCATGACCTTGCCGTCCTTGACGACGATCGCGGTCGCGCCCGGCTCACCGGCGGGGAAGGCGGCGGCGAGCGCCCGGTCGGCATAGGCGGCGAGATCCGCGGGCGGCGCCGCGGCGTGAGCGGGAAAAGCGGACAGGACGGCGGCGGTCAGCAGCACGCCCGGGAGGCGTAGATTCATGGCGGACGCTCCTCGATCTGTTTTGGCGCAAATCATGGGCGCGGGAGGCGCCCGGAGGTGACTACGTCGGGGAGGGCGGGAAGGTTCCAGGAGGGGAACACCGACGAACACCGACCTGCACGGACGGACCACGGACGAAGAGGATTCTCGGTGTCCGTGGTGGTCCGTGTTCTCGTCGGTGTTTGTCCGTGCTCTTCTGCCTAGATGAACGGGTTCTCGATCCGCACGCCGTCGTAGACCCGGCCGGCGGGGAGCTCCTCGGAGAAGATGCGCATGCAGTCGGCCCGGCGCGCGGCTTCGAGGATGGCGGCGTCCCAGGGGGGGAGCTGCTCGCGCTCGGAGAGGACGAGGGCGGCGGTGACGAGGTCGGTGTCCACCTCCACCACGTGCCATTCGCGGAGGGCGCGGATGTAGTCAGCGGCCTCCATGGGCGAGAGCCTGACCTCGGCCCGGCGGGTGAGGATGTCGTAGACCTCCATCAGCACCTGCGTGCTGGTGGCGAAGCGCCCCTCGACGAAGCCGCGCTCGACGATCGTCCGGGCCTGCCGCTGACGGGCCGGATGGTCCGAGCAGAGGGCGTAGACGAGCACGCCGGTGTCGACGAACGCGGTCAGCTCACCTTTCATGACGGTCCCCGCGCTCCGGCAGCCCGGCGCCGAGGCGCACCGGCGGCTTGTCGAGCAGCCTCTGGACGTCCCGCCAGGCTTCGAGCCGCTGCCGCTCCTGCCGCACCACCTGCTTCAGGAACTGGCGGACCATCTCGTTCACCGACGTGTGCCGCCGCACGGCCACCGCATGGGCCTCGTCGAGAAGATCCTGCTCGATACTGAGAACGACGCGTTGCCGAGTCATGACGCCTCCGGGATCAGCGGACGATAGCATGGGAGCGCGGGGCGGACTTACCTTCGCTGGAAGGGATAGAGTCCCTGGCGTGTTCTCGTCGGCGGGCCTCGTGCCGGCGGGCCGTCACGCTTTCCAGCAACTTAGCACCCCACAATACCACCGAGAGGTGTCATTCATGGATATGGACGAAGAGCAGATCGGAGACGAGCAGTACGAGGAGTTCGCCCTCTTCCTGCGGCGGGCGGTGAGCGAGGCGCTGCGGGTGGAGGACGGCGAGGCCTTCTTCGCCTGGATGCGCGAGGCGGCGCCGGAGCTGCTGCCGGAGCTGTTCGACAAGCTCCCCGACGAGGCGGCGCGGCGAGGGTTCGCGACCGAGTTCGGCCGCTCGCTCTGGAACTCCGTGCCGCAGCCCGACAACGGCTTCCGGCCGCGGCCGGTGCCGCGCCCCGAGCGCAACGACGCCTGCCCCTGCGGCTCCGGGAAGAAGTACAAGAAGTGCTGCTCCGAATGGGCCGACGGCGCGCCCCCGCTCGATCCGGAGGGGGTCTGGATGCTGGTCGCCGAGGAGCTGCCGCAGGAGCAGGTGGAGGCGCTGGGAGAGTCCGGACGGATGCCGCGGCCGATCCTCGGCGGCGTCGCCACCGGCCTGCTCGACAACGGCGATCCGGCGCGCGCGCTGGCCCTGGTCCGTCCCCTGTTCGAGCGCCCCGAGCGGCTCGACGAGCGCGACTCGGCGGCCCTCAACACCCTCCTCGAAGCCTACGAGGCGCTCGGCCTCGACGACGAGCGGTGGGAGGAGGCGGAGCGCCTCGCGCGCGACCTCCGGCCCCCCCTGCGCGCCGTGCTCTGGGAGAACCTGGCCCGCGCCTACGCGGTCGAGGGGGAGATGGAGGAGGCCTGGACGTCGCTCGACCGCGCGCGCCAGGACGATCCCGAGAGCCCCGCGCTCGGTCCGCTGGAGGTCAGCCTGCTGCTCGCCGAAGGGCGGTCGTCGGAGGCCGGCGAGCGCGCCCGCTTCTGGCGCGCCCGGCTGAAGGAGGGGGATCTCAGCGATCAGGGGTTCGAGTTCCTGGCGCAGGTCGGCGAGAACGCCGAGGAGACCCAGCTCCGCTTCTCCTTCGGCGACGAGGTCACCGAGCTGATCCACCGGTTGGAAGCACAGCTCGCGAAGCTGGAGCCGCCGGCGGAGGCCTACTCGCTCGCGGCCGTCGCGGCCGATCCGGGCGCCGGCCACCTGGTGCCGTCCGCCGCGCTGCGCAAGGTGGAGGAGGAGTTCGAGGCGCTGTTCTATCCCCCCGGGGCCGCCGCCGAGGTCGAGGATCTCGCTCCGGAGGAGGACGAGGACTGGGACCCCTGGGATGAGGACCGCGCCGAGCGCTGGCTCGGCTACGTGGTCGAGCATCCGGCGTCGCTGGACAGCGTCGACATCCTGGAGGACGTGGCCCACGCCGTCTCCGAGCTCGCCGCCGACCGCTACGCGTTCCTCGACCGGCCGCTGCTGCGCCCGATCCTGGAGCGCGGCCTCGCCATCGTTCGGCAGGCGCTGGCGGCGCATCCGGGGATCGCCCGCCTGCCCACCGAGCTGGAGCCCAACGGCTCGGCGCTGGCCCTGATCGTCGCCGCCACCGCCCAGGCCCACCGCCTCGGCGAGGCCGACCACGCCCGCGAGTTGCTCGACTGGCTCCGCTCGCTGGAGCCGCGCAGCCTGGACGAGGCGGCCCAGGGAGAGGGAGAGGAGTAAGGGCGGCTCGGGAGCAAAGAACACGGACACGGACGAACCAGGACGGACACGGACGAGCACGGACAGAGGGACAGCAATGACCTTCCTGGTCCGTGCCGATCTGTGCTCGTCCGTGTTCGTCCTGGTTCCGGGCAAGCCACCAGGGGCGCCAGGCGCGTATCCTTAGGTTGGACGACAACTGGAGGCTTTTGCCGATGAACCCGCTCTGCCGTTTCCCGCTTCTCCTGCTCGCCCTGGCCGTCCTCGCTCCGCGCGGCGGCGCCGGCGAGCCGGGGCCCTCGCCGCAACCCTCCGACCGCGTCGCCGTGGTCGAGCTGTTCACCTCGCAGGGGTGCTCGAGCTGCCCGCCGGCCGACCGGCTGCTCTCGAAGCTGGCCCGCGACGCGAAGTCCAAGGGGGTCAGCCAAGGCAAGGTCATCCCCCTCTCGTTCCATGTCGACTACTGGAACTCGATCGGCTGGACCGACCCCTTCTCTTCCTCGCGCTGGTCGCAGCGGCAGCAGGCGTACGCCGCCCGCGTCTTCCACACCAACCGGATCTACACGCCGCAGGTCGTGGTCAACGGCCACGCCGAGTGCGTCGGCAACTCGGAACGGGACGTCGCGAGCCGGATCGCGGACGCCCTCGCCGCCGATCCCGCCGCCCGGATCAGCCTGGCGGTCGCGCCGCCGACGCCGGACGGCCACCTGAAGGTGAACGTCGGCGCCAAGCTGGCCAGGGCGGTCGCCGCCGGCGACCTCGACCTCTGGGTGGCGGTCTACGAGAGCGGCCTCTCGACCGACGTGCAGGCGGGGGAGAATGCTTCGCGCGTGCTGCGCAACGACCGCGTGGTGCGCCGGCTGGAGAAGGCCTTCACCCTGCCGGGCACCGCCGGCGCGGAGAAGGCGGGCGAAATCGTCCTCGGCATCGACAAGCGCTGGAAGGTCGACTCCCTGGGCGTCGCCGCCTTCCTCCAGGACCCCGCGACGCTGGCCATTCACGGCGCGGCGGCCCGGGAGGTCGGGCGGTAGAGAGGAGAGCGGGAGCTACTCGACGCGGATCCGATAGCTCTCGCGCTTCACCCGCTTGCCGTTCTCGCTTGCGTAGAGCTGGATCGTGTACTTCCCCGGCTTGAGGAAGCCCGGCGGGATGGCGAGCCTGTATTCCTGGCCGTCCGTGCTGCGCAGCCCGGACCCGCTCCAGAGGACGCTGCCGCGGGAATCGAGGATCTCGACGTCCCGAACGGCGGGCGCGCTGTCGGCGCCGAGGATCGGGACGGCGAGCCGCGAGCCCGGCAGCACCTGCTCGCCGGCCTCCGCGCCGCGCACGACGTCCGCGCTTCCCGAGACGGAGTCGGACCAGACATTGACCTGAGGTTGCAGAAGGATGTCCGCCTTCTTCTCGATCGACGCCAGCTTGCCGGCGGCCGCTTCGAGGCTCTTCGCGAGCTCGTCCTGCTTCGCCCTGGACGCCTGGAGCTGGCTCCTCAACTGCTCCTCGGCCAGGGAGGCGTTGGCGGCGGCGGGAGGAGCGGGCGCGGGCCGGCTCTGTTCGGCCTTCGGGGCCCGCGCCAAGCGATCGGCGAGATCGTCCGCCGTGCGGAATTCATGGAACCAGCCGCCGAGGGCGACGATGCCGGTGAGCCCCGCCGCCAGGGCGGCGGCGCGCCAGGTCCGGTCGCCGCCGGCGCTCTTCACCGGTCGGTTCCGAGCCCCGGGAAAGACGGCGATCTTCTCGTCCTCTTCCAGGTGCCGGCTGGTGCGGGCGAGCTCCAGCTCGGCCGCGCACTCGGGGCACGATGCCAGGTGGCGCTCCGCGACTTCGGGGTCGACGCCGGCCGGGGCCTCGCCGTAGGCGAGGGCCACCAGGGCGTCGCTGGGGAGGTGCTGGGCGAAGATCGTCCAGGCCTCCCGGGTGTCGTTCAGGGCCGCGCGGCAGCTCTCGCAGGTCGCAAAGTGCCGCCGGACTTCATCCCTCTCTCCCGCTTCCAGCGTGCCGTTCAGCAGCCAGGGCAGGAATTCCATCGCAAGGTCACAGTTCATCGGCATTCGCCCCTCCACTGCTGTTAGGCGGCCGTTTGACCGTGATGTTACGTCCGTTGCCCGATCCGGTCCCCATCAGGTCGTGGCGGGCCGCCACCGCCTTCTCGCGGCAGCGCAGGACGCGGACCCGCAGGGTCCCCTCCGCCACGCTCATCCGCACGCTCATCTCGCGGTAGGAGAGCCCGGCCACGATCATCCGCCAGAGCTCGCGGCAGTCCTGCGGAACGCGGTCGAGGACGCGCAGGAGGAGATCCTTGTCCTCCTGCCGCGCGGGGATGGCGGGCGCCGTGCTGGCCGGCTCGTCGGCCGCGTCCAGTCCATCGAGGTCGGTCAGCTTCCATTTGCCCTGGACTCGGATCTGGTCGAGGCAGGTGTGGATGACCACCCGCCAGAGGTAGGTCCGCAGGCTCGACTCGCCGCGGAACTTCCCCGTGCCCAGCAGGCGGGTCACCTCCAGGCGGACCTCCTGGAGCACGTCGTCCCAGCGGTCGGCGAGCCGGCGCTTGTAGGGCCAAGCGGCGTGCGAGATCCAGCCGTCGACGGTGCCCACCGCGTCCCGCTCGCCCCGCAGGAACCCGCTGACGATCTCCTGGTCCGAAGCTATCATCGATAAGATCCTATACCGCAGCCGGATGGAGTAAAATGGAAACCGCTTCCGCGGGACTAAACTCCGTCGTGACGATCCTGCCCGCTCCAGCCCTCCGCGCCGCCGTATCTCCGTCAAGGGTCCGCAGAGCGCTCGCTTCCGTTCTGGGCTTGGCCGCAGTCCTCGCCCTGGGCTGCGCGTCGAACCCGCCCGCGGCTCCGAAAACCCAGGGTGCGCCGGCCGCGGCCAGCCCTGCGCCGCCCGTGAAGCCGGCGGCTTCGCTTCTGGAGCCAGGGGTCGCCGTCGAACGGGACCTGCCTGCGGGCGGACGGGATGAGCTCCCGCTGGAGCTCGCGGCGGGGCACTACCTCCGCTTGGCATTCGACGGCCGGGGGGCGGATCTGACAGTCGAGCTGAGCGGACCGGCCGGCGAGGTGATCGCCCGGGAAGCGGGCGACTCGGAGGGGCGCCTCGCCGGGATCTCCACCGCGCCGGGCACCTACCGGCTGACCGTCGCCGCGCCCAAGGTGAAGGTGCCCTTTCGCTATCAGGTCCTCCTCCTCAGCCTGCGCCCGGCGGTTCATCCGGCTGACGACCGGCGGCTGGAAGCCGATGCGGCCCTCTCGGCGGCGCGGCATTCCCGGGCCGATCCTGGAAAGGCGATGGATCAGGCCCAGGAGGCGCTCTGCCTCTGGCGCAGAATCGAGGACCGCGAAGGCGAGTTCGAAGCGCTCTTCGAGATCGGGTCTGTCTATTACTCGAAGAACGAGCTGGATGAATCGGCCCGCTGGTATGGGGAAGCGTTGCATGTGGCCCTCGGCACCGGGAATCGACCGGCGGCGGAGAGAGCCTGGAGATCCCTCGGCATCTCCCAGGTGGATCAACACGCAAAGGAGGCTTGCGACGACTTCGAGATGGCGCTCGGCATCGCGAGAGATCTCGGAGACGTCGCCGATCAGGCCGAGATCCTTCACTACCTGGGATATGGCCGGTACCTGCAGGGGAGGAGCGAGGAGGCTCTAGTCCTGGATCGCGAAGCCCTGGTGCTGGCCGAAACGATCAAGAATTCGGCCCTGATCGCGCGGATCAGGACCGCCATGGGCGTCACCTATGCGAGCCGCGGCGACAGCAAGGAAGCGCTGGAGTGTTACGAGAGCGCGCTGAAATTCGCCCAGGACGCACGGAACCAGGATTCGGAATCGGAGGCGGTGGCCCTCAGCGGCCTCGGCGCCTTCCATCGCCGGCGCGGCGAGCTGCGGAAGTCTCTCGAAAGCTTCACCCAGGCTCTGGAGATCAATCGTGGCGCCAGGAACCTGATCGGCGAGGTCAAGGTGCTCAACAATCTGGGCCCCGTCTACATGGACCTAGGGCAGCCGGACCAGGCGCTGGAAACCTATCAGAGGGTTCTCGCTTTGCAGCCGCCGGCCGACGGCGGCAAAGAGGTCGCGAACACCCTTTTGGGGATCGGGCAGGTCTATCTGTCGACAGACCGGATACCGGAGGCGCTCGACAAGTTTCAGCGGGCTTTTCAGGCCGCGCAGAGCGCGAAGGTCCCCCGGGCCATGGGGGTGGCTCTCCACGACATGGGCCTGGCTCAAATGAAGCTGAGCCAGGTCGCGGACGCGGTCCGGTCCTTCGAAGCGGCTCTGCCTCTACGCAAGCGGGCGGCGGACCGTCTCGGCGAAGGCTCGACCCTCCTGGAGCTCGGCAAGGCATATCAGGCCGAGGGGGATCTCGCGCGGGCGGACTCCTTCATGCGCCAGGCGCTCAAGCTGGCCCAGGACGTGGAGGCGTCGTTCTCTCAGGCCGCCGCGTATTTCGGCCTGGCCCGGCTCGACCGGGAGCGCAACGATCTGCTCGGAGCGCTCGGCGAAATCGAGAAGGCTCTCGAGATCCTCGAATTGGTACGCTCCGACCTCTCCGAGGACCGCCTGCGCTCTTCCTTCTTCGCGTCGCGGCGGGCCTATTACGATTTCTACGTCGATCTGCTCTTGCGCCTGGATCGCCTGTCGCCGGGGCAGGGCTATTCTGCCAAGGCGCTCGCCGCGAGTGAAATGGGCAAGGCCCGCAGCCTCCTCGATCTGCTGTCCGAGGAACGGCTCGACCTGACCCAGGGCATCTCTCCCGATCTCAAGCTGAAAGAGGCGGACGTCAAGGCGAGGCTGTCGCAGATCCAGCGGCAGCTTACCGACGAGCTTTCGAAGGATCGGCGAGAGCCCATCGTCGCGGCCTTGCAGTCGCGCCTCGACGAGGTCAACGGGGAGAGGCGTCAGATCGAGGCCAGGATCCATGCCGATTCTCCACGTTATTTCGAGCTCCGTTACCCCTCGCTGTTGCAGTTGGACGGGATTCGAAAACAATTGGACGGCGACACGGCTCTCCTCGAATATTCGCTCGGCGAGGAGGGCGCTTACCTGTTCGTCGTCACGCGCGAGGATTTCAAGGTTTATCCCCTGAGCTCGGCCCGGATCGCTGCCGAGGTCGGCAAGTTCCTTCCCGGGGTGGTGGCGACGCAGCAGACCTTCGGCTACCTGCGGGCGGCGCACGCGCTCTACGAGCTGGTCATCGGGCCCGCCGCGGCCGAGCTGAAAGGCAAGCGCCGTCTGCTCATCGTCCCCGATGGGCCGTTGCTCTCACTTTCCTTCGAGGCGCTGTTGACCGGCGAGGGCGCCGGGCTTTCGGCCGCCGCTCTCCCCTATCTGATCAAAAGCGTCTCGGTGAGCTACGCACCCTCGGTGAGCGTGCTTTCCTGGCTGTCCCTGCCGCGGTCCGGCGCCGCCGCCGGCTCTGGGACCGGCGTGCGGTTCCTCGCCTTCGCCGACCCCGATTACGGCTCGCGGGAGACTGCCGAGACTCGCGGCGCCGGGAGCGCAAGCGAGCGAGGAGGCTGGAGATTTTCCCGGCTCGAGGGCTCCGATCGCGAGGTTTCGCAGATCGCGAGCCTGTATCCGAAGAGCGCGGTCAAGCTTTACCTGGGAAGGGAGGCGAACAAGGAGAACGTCGAGAAAAACTCCCTGGTCGAATCCGCCCAGCGAATCCATTTCGCCACCCATGGCGTGCTGGACGCCGAGCGGCCGGAGCTGTCGGGGCTCGCCCTGACGCGGACCGGGAATCCGGGCGACGACGGCTTCCTGCACGTCTACGAGATCTTCAATCTCGAGCTCAGCGCGGACCTCGTCGTCCTCTCCGCTTGCGAGACCGGATTGGGCAAGGAGGTGACCGGCGAGGGATTGATCGGAGTCACTCGCGCCTTTCTCTATGCCGGGTCTCCGAGCGTGGTCGTCAGCCTCTGGCGGGTGGCCGACGCCGTCGCTCCCGATCTGATGCTTCGGTTCTATGAAAACCTGGGCGGCGGCGGCGACAAGGCGGAAGCCCTGCGGCAGGCCAAGCTCGATATGATCCGCAAGGGCGGCAGGTATGCGCGCCCCTATTACTGGGCCCCTTTCGTTCTGGTGGGAAAACCATAGCGGCCTTCGCGCCGGGAAGCAGGATGTGTAACGTCTTCTCGAGGGTTTCGCCTATACACCGTGTCCGCGGCAATGCCGCGGCAATTGCCTCGAATCTGATCAACAGTCTTCTTCCAAGGGAGGGAAGAAATCATGGGCGATCCTAAAATGGGGGTTTACCCCGATCCGGACGGGGCGACCCGGAGCAGTTTCGTGCCGAGCAATGTCTCGCTGGCCGGTGGCGCCATCGTCTCGGGAGGTGTCGCGGCCGGCGCGGCGGCGACCGGGCTCGGTCCTTTGCTGCTCACGAATGCGCTTTCGTTCGTTCAGGGCGCCGGGAATTATCCGGCCACCGAGGGGGCCGGCCGCGTCCTCGGGGTCCACGGCCTCACACCTCCCTACGTGGCGGTCATCCTCTTCTTCGGTTCTCTCAGCGTGGTGCTGCAGGTGATCAACCTGGTGCTGGGCCTGCGGATGCGGGAGCGGCTGCGCGGCATTTCGGACAAGGCCTATCAGGTCTGCCGTACGGCCGGCCTCGTCAAGTAGCCTTAAGACCGCAGCTCGGCGTCACGCCCCCGACCGGCCGTCCCGACGGCCGGCGGGGGCTTCTGCGTGGTCTTCTGCGATACTGGGAGCGAGGAGGTGCGGGGATGCGCAAAACCTTGAGACTGTCCGTGATCGCCCTGGCCCTGGCGGCGCCCCTCGCGGCTCAGGCCCGGCCGGCGGGCGAGGAGAAGGATATGGAGATTCCCATTCTGACCGTGGCGGGCTCGGGGACCGCGCGGGTGGCGCCGGACGAGGCGACCGTCCGCCTCGGCGTGCTGGGTCAGGCGCCGACCGCCCGCGAGGCGCAGGGTCAGGTCAACCGCTCGGCGCAGGCCGTGCTCGACGCCATCCGCAAGCTCGGCGTGGCGCCCGAACGGATCCAGACCACCGGCCTGTCGCTCAACCCCCAGTACGCCCAGGGACGGGGTGACCAGCCGCCGCGGATCACCGGCTATCAGGCGGCCAACACCGTATCCGTCCTGCTCGACGACCTCGCCAAGGTGGGGCCGGTCATCGACGCCGGGCTGGCCTCCGGGGCGAACAACCTCGACGGCGTCAGCTTCGGCCTGCGCGACGACGCCGCGGCGAAGGCGGCGGCGCTCGCTGACGCCGTCCAGTCGGCGCGGAGCAAGGCCGACGCCCTGGCGAAGGCTTTGAGGGTGCGGCTGGTCGAGATCCTGGAGGTGGCGGAAGGGGGGATCTCGGTGACGCCGTCGCCGCAGCCCTTCCGGGGACGGGCGATGGCGGCGGCGATGGTCGCGACGCCGGTCTCCGCGGGGGAGGTGGGAGTCGAGGCCAGCGTCACCATCCGCTGGCGGATCGCCCCCTGCACGGGCGACGGGCCCTGCCCATGAACGAAGCCGAGGCTACCGCCGAGGCGATCGTCCGCCTCCTCGATCTGATCCCGCATCCGGAGGGGGGCTACTACCGTGAGACCTTCCGCGCCGCGGGAGCCGACGGGGGCCGCGGCGCCTCGACCGCCATCTACTACCTGTTGAGCGAGGGGGACGTCTCGGCCTGGCACCGGACGGACGCCGACGAGGTCTGGCACCACTACGCCGGCGGAGCCCTGGAGCTGAGCCTCTCGGCGGATGGCCGCGAGCGCTCGGCGGTCCGGCTGGGATCGGATCTGGCTGCCGGGGAGCGCCCGCAGGCGGTGGTGCCCGCCGGCGTCTGGCAGAGCGCCCGGCCGCTCGGCGGCTGGGTGCTCACCGGGTGCACGGTGGCGCCGGCGTTCGATTTCGACGGCTTCGAGATGGCGCCGCCCGGGTGGGAGCCGGGGCGGTAGCGCTCATTTCCTGGCCGCGGCGCCCATCCTCTCGATCATCTCGAGCTGGCTGGTGTCGCCGTCCTTGGCGGCGGACTCGGTCCAGAGCTCCAGCTCCCCGGCGGTCATCTTCCCCACCGGCTCGAGGCGGGCGTCCTCGTATCCCCAGAGCAGGGTGTCGATCAGGTACTGGGAGCGGGAGAGGATGGTCCCCCGGCAGAGCCGCGACTTGGTTTCGCTCGCGGGGTTCTCGGTCTCGCGCCGCAGCCGGTCGCTGAGCGCCGCGATCACCGGGTTGGGGATCAGCGTGGCGTCCCCCGGGTAGATGTAGCCGAAGAGGACCAAGTGGGCGAGCAGCACCCGCCAGCCGCCGTTGGGCTCGAAGCGGCGCTGCAGGCGGTCCCAGTCGAGCTCGCGGGCGCGGGCGTGGAGGACGTGCGAGACGTCGGCGCCGTCGAAGCGCTCGCGCTCCATGATGAAGGACTTCGACCAGATCATCTCCTCGGCGGGGATCAGCCGGGTGGGGTAGCCCAGCACCTCCTCGTCGACCGCGTGCTCGAACCACTGCTCGTCCACCCGGGCGACGGCGTTGCCGGAGCTGAAGATCACGTCCACGAAGTCCTCGCCGCGGTACCCCTTGCCCAGCCAGTGGGAGAAGGTGCGGTCGGTCCGCCACCCCTTGCGGGCGAAGACCTCGAGGGCGCGGTCGAAGTCCTCGGGGCGGACGAAGACGTCGAAGTCCTTGGTGTGGCGCTCGATCCCGGTGTAGCGGGCGTAGGCGTAGGCGCCGCCGACCAGGAACGGCAGCTTCGCCTCATCGAACGCCTGCATCGCCTCGCGGTAGAACTCCCTGGTCTCGCTGCTCAGCACGCTCTGAGTTGCCTGGGTCGCCATCGCTGCCACCCCCTTTCAAGGCTCTGGCGCAACAGCAAGAGGCGTACCAGTTCTCTGGCATGTCTCTTGAAGCCTCGATCGGAACGAGAGAAGGGGGGACGCGATGAACGAAAGAAACGGGATGGTGCGCATCGGCGCGCTCGCCGATCTGCACTATACGCGCTCGCCGGAGCCGGCGGTCCGCGAGGTGCTGGCGGCGGCGGGGCGCGAGTGCGACGTGCTGGTGCTCTGCGGCGACTTGACCGACCACGGCCTGGTGGAGGAGGCGCGCGACCTCGCCCGCGAGATCCAGACGACGGTCAGCGTGCCGGTGATCGCGGTGCTCGGCAACCACGACTTCGAAGGGGGCAAGCAGGAGGAGATCAAGCGGGTGCTCTGCGACGCCGGGATCCGGATGCTGGACGGCGAGGCGACGGAGGTCAAGGGGGTGGGGTTCGCGGGGGTCAAGGGGTTCTGCGGCGGCTTCGGTCGCGGCGCGCTCGGTCCCTGGGGGGAGTCGATCATCAAGGACTTCGTGCGCGAGGCGGTCGACGAGGCGCTGAAGCTCGAATCGGCGCTCGCCCGGCTGCGCGGCCGGCCGCGGATCGCCGTTCTCCACTATTCACCGATCCAGGCGACGGTCGAGGGGGAGCCGGTGGAGATCTTCCCCTTCCTCGGCTCCAGCCGGCTGGAGGAGCCGCTCTCCCGCTATCCGGTCAAGGCGGTCTTCCACGGCCACGCCCATCGCGGCCAGCCGGAGGGCGCCACGGCCCAGGGGATCCCGGTCTACAACGTCAGCCTGTCGCTGCTGCGGCACGCCTATCCCGCCCGCCCCCCCTTCCGGATCTTCGACGTCGAGGTGCCGGTCGAGGCGGCCGCCGCGAAGGGGTGAAGCGGCCGCCGCTCCGGCTTTGATACGATCCCCGCCGATGCGGAGCAGCGAAGGGTTCGTTTTCGTCCGGCGGGGGCTGCACCTCTACTACCACGTCCTCGGGGACGGGCCGGAGACGGTGCTCATCCCCAACGCCAACTGGCTGGCGGAGCTGCTGCATCCGCTCGCCGAGGGACGGCGTCTGATCCTCTACGACCCGCGGAGCCGCGGGCGGTCGAGCGCGGTCACCGACGGCCGCCACCTGAGCCTGGAGGACGACGTGGCGGACCTCGAGGCGGTGCGGCGCTACTTCGGGCTGGAGAAGGTGTCCCTCCTCGGCACCTCCTACCACGCCGCGGCCACCGCCACCTACGCCCTCGACAACCCGGAGCGGGTGGAGCGGATGCTGCTCGTCTGCCCGATCACGCCGCGCCGGCCGGGGGAGTGGGTGCAGGAGCTGCCGAGCGCCGAGGAGCTCGCCTTCCCGCCGGGCATCCCGCGGCTCGACGAGATGCGCCGCGAGGGGCTCGACCAGGAGGATCCGGTGGCCTTCTGCCGCGCCTGGTTCACCTACTTCCTGCTGCCGGCGCAGATGGGGGAGCTGGCCGCCGCCGCCCGCTTCCCGCTGGAGGACGTCTCCTCCTTCCCCAACGAGTGGCCGCAGCACGCCATGAGCGTCTACTTCAGCCACATCGTCCCCAAGATGGAGGGGTGGGACTTCCGGCCGCGGCTCGCCGAGCTGCGCGCGCCCCTGCTCGTCATGCAGGGGACGGACGACCTGGTGCCGATCGAGGCCTCGCGCGAATGGGCCGCCCACGCCGCCGGCGCGCGCTTCCTGGCGATCGAGGGAGCGGGCTCGCACCCCTACATCGAGCGCCCCAAGGAGTTCTTCCCGGCCGCCGACACCTTCCTGCGCGGCGGCTGGCCCCGGGGCTCCGAGGTCGTGCCGCGTGACGAGTGATGAGGCTAAAGGCGCTCGCCGCCGAAGCGGGCCTTCAGGCGGCGCCAGGCGTCGTAGACCCCGCCCACGCCGGCGCTGCCGCCGAGCAGCACCTCGAAGCGGACGGGGTCGCGGCCGAGCGCCTCCTGGGTGAGGGCGTCGAGGGCCGACTCCAGGCCGTCCTCCAGGATCGGCGTCCAGTCGGCCGCGGCGAGGTCGGCGTCGCCGGTGGGGATCTCCTGGCCGAAACGGACGAGCGCCTCGGGGTGCCGCTCCTCCCAGAACGGGTACTCGATCGCCAGCGGCAGCAGCACGGCGTCGCGGATGCGGGCGGCGAGGTGGCCGATCCCCGAGCGCAGTCGCACCGGCCGCTCGCGGGGATCGGTGAAGCGCCCTTCGGCGGCGATCCAGAGCGCCGTGTCCGGCCGGGAGAGGATCTCCTGGGAGGCGGCGAGGAACCGCCGCGCGCCGCGGGCGGTGCCGGCCTCGACGCCGAAGAAGCCGAGCTTCTCGAAGAACCGGTACCTGCCGAGCGCCTGGGCGTCGATCGGGCCGAAGTGGGTGCGGTCCGGGAAGAGCTCCGCCGCGAGCCGCAGGCAGATCAGCGGGTCCCACCAGGAGGGATGGTTGAAGTAGACGATCAGCGGTTTGCCGCGCACGGCCACCGGATCGGGCCGCTGGGCCTTCGACAGGCGCACGGCATGGAAGTGCCGCGCGAGGTAGCGCTCGCAGTAGCGCCCTAACATCGAGACCAGGAGCGGTGAGACGGCGGGGGAGGGTTCCACGCGGTGAAGCTTATGCAAGGTTCGCTCCGAAAGGGGGAGGGGGAACACGGACGAGCACGGACTCTCACGGACGAGCACGGACGGCGGCATGCTCGTTTCTCGTCTTCCGTGAAAGTCTTTGTTCGTCCGTGCTCGTCCGTGTTTTCACAGGAGGCGCTGCGCCCACCCCCGCCAGCCGCGGAACTGATTGGGCCGCTCCAGGCGGAGCAGCGTCCAGCACTCCTCGTCGGGCTCGGTGAACGGCCGGTGCTCGGTGCCGGGGGCGTAGGAGCCATAGGCGCCCGCCTCGAAGGTGCCGAACTGGTCGGCATAGCCGCCGGCGAGAACCAGGACGTCCTCGGGGCCGACGTGGACATGCCGTGGGAAGGCGCGGCGGGCGGGCATGTGCCCGAGGATCAGCGCGCTGTTCGTGAACGGATCGCGCAGCAGCACCGCGAGGCGGGCGCCGCGGACCGGCAGGCGACGCCAGCGGATCGCCGGCAGCCGGGGGAGCTCCCGCCGCACGCTCGCGGGCAACGGCAGGCCGGCGAAGAGCGGATCGTCCGGGCTGGCGGTGGGCGGCAGGGCCGCGACGGCCGTCCGCAGCCGTTCCCAGAGCCGGCCGGGCAGCGGTTCCGCGCTGAGCCTGGAGAGCAGGGCGCCACCCGGAGCGCTGAGCTCCGCGACCGCGCTCCGGCAGGCGGCGCACCTCTCGAGGTGCCCCTCGACCAGCAGCCGGTGGGGGAGGTCGGCCTCGCCGGTGACGACGGCGAGCATCAGCTCTTCCGGGGGGTGCACGGTCAGCGCGCCTCCATTCGATGCTCCAGTAAGGACCGCAGGGTCTTCAGCCCGGAGCGGATCCGGGACTTGAGCGTGCCCAGCGGCAGTTCGAGGCGGCGGGCGGTCTCCTCGTAGGTGAGGCCGCCGAAGTAGGCCATTTCGATCGCCCGGCGCTGTTCCGGCTCCACTCGGGAGAGCGCCTGGCGGACCGAGATGCAGAGGTCGCCCGGCCCCTCGGACTCGGCGAGCCGCCGCTCGTCGATCTCGCCGTAGAAGGCCTGAAACGACGGCATGTCTCCTTCGGCGATCCGGGCGAGGAGGGCGCCGTCGCTGGGCGGGGCTTGAGCTTCGAGCAAGCGTGGGGTCTCCGCGGAGAAATATACGACAACCTGGACCGGCACGAGAGCGGCGGAGGGGCGGGAGGCGATCTGCATGGGAGTCAAGGGTGGGCGCCTGTCGAGCCGGGCGCCATGCCCTCTCTACGCCCGAGCGGGCGGTTTGGATGAAACCGGAACGGAACGATCGATCCGGCGCTCGTCCCTGGCGGAGCTCCAATGCACTTCGCCGGCACGGCGGTTTTCCACCGACCGTCCTTTTCTTACCCTTCAGGCCGCCAAAGCGCGAATGAAATGATGCCACATGAAAACATCTCGCCGTCAAAGGCAATCCATTGGTGCTCCGCAAATTCTTCAAATGAAAGGACTTATGCTTGATGATCGCGCCCGGGTGCGGATACATTCCGGCTATGGATATGTTCGCCCTGATCGGGGAGACCCTCCGCCGCCTCCGCAAGGAGAAGGGCCTGACCCTCGAGCGGCTCGGCGAGGCCGCCGAGCTGGGGCGCGGCCAGCTCTCGCGGATCGAGAACAGCCGGCAGGAGGCGACGCTCTCGACGCTGGCCAAGATCCTGACCTCCCAGGGGGTGAGCCGGCGAGAGTTCTTCCGCCGCTACGATCTGGTCGAGTCCGAGGCGCTGGGGGTGGAGCGCCAGCAGTCCGGTGCCGCGGCGCCGGGGGAGGGCCCCTGGCCCCAGGGGATTCTGGACGCGATGAGCCGGGTCGAGGCCTTCGTCCAGGCGACGCTCCAGCAGGCGCACCCGGTCGCTCAAGGGGCCTTCGAGGTCGGCGAGCTGGTCGTGCTCTTCCGGATCGTGCCGAAGAACGCCGTCGCTCCGTCCTCCGCGACCGCTCCGGGCGTCGCGTCGCCGGCGGTCCCGCCGGAGCCGTCGAAGCCCCGCAAGCGCCCCGTCTCCCGTCGCGGCCGCTGAGCCGCGCCTCCCGGCTAGCGATGGAGAAGGTGTCGATTTCCGCTACAAGTTTCCTCTGTCCGGTACCAACGAGGGGCAAGGACGGCCGGCGCCGGCTCCGAGTATCCTGAATAGGCGACGAGAACGATCTATAACTTCCTTCGTTTCAGTCACTTGTGCTTGCAATGCATGCCGTGGAGCCGATAGATTTCGTGCATGGCCATGTTCATCAACCTGGGTCGCACGCTGAGTCTCCTGCGCGAGTTACGGGGTAAGAGCCAGGCCCGCGTCGCGCGCGAGGCCGGAATCGGCAAGAGCCAGCTCTCGAAGTACGAGAACGGCAAGGAGCTGCCCAAGCTCGATTCGCTCGAAAAGGTACTCGGCGCCCTGAAGGTCGGCTACTTCGAGTTCTTCTACACTCTCTACCTGGTCGACCGCCGCGCGGCCGACCTCGAGCGAGCGGACGGGGGCGGGCCGCCGGCCGGCGACGAGCCGCTCTACATGCCCCCCCTCCTCAACGGCACCACCCTGATGGCCGACACCACCGACCAGGCGTTCAGCCAGGTGTTCACCGACCTCCTCCTCCTCTACCGCCGGGTGTTCGAGCAGAGGGTGCTCCCCGATGCCGGCCGGCCGGACGACGGCGAGACGCCGGACTAGCTACCGCCCTCCGGCTCGATCCGCACCGCCAGCTCCTCCCAGCGTGCCGCGGCGAGCTCGCCGCCCAGGTCCGCGTCACCGCGGTAGTCCCGCGCCGGGATACGGCGGCAGGCGACCCGGAACGTGGTCGCTCCGGCGAGCGGGAAGGGGTCGAGCCCAAGGGCGACCACGCCCCCTTCGGCAAGCTTGGCGGGCGCGATCCGGAGGCCGTGGCACGCGACCGGTTCCCGGCGGGCGGCGCAGGCGGTGAGGGAGATCTGGTCGGCGAGCTCGATCCACCGGTAATCGGCCGCCAGCTCGCCCTCCGGCAGGCCGGTCTCCTCGCTCAGGCCGCGCTCGAAATCCGCCAGGAAGTCCAGCAGCCCGTCCCACTCCTCCTCGCCGCGCCGGCCGCCGAGGAGGTGGCGCGCGTGGCGGGTGATGAGCTGGGCCGCGTAGGGGTGCTCCGTCGCGAACCGGCAGGGGCCGCGCTCCCAGATCTCGATGCGGTCGGCGGGGGGCAGGGTCAGGAAGTCGTGGGGGCGTCCGGCTCCCGAATCCCAGCGCGGCGCGGCGTCGGCCTCGCGCCAGCCGTTGTCGTGCTCGCGGGCGGCGAACAGCAGGTCCTCCCGTCGGGGGTGGGCCGGCAGGCCGTCCCGGCGCCAGAGCGCGAGGATCTCCGCCGCCAGGTGGGCGTGGTCGGGCTGGGTGATCAGGCGGTACGCGGAGCCTTCCGGGACGACGATCATGGCCCTGAGCTTATCCCGTCGAGCTTACCCGTCGGACCTTGGGCTTCGGCCACGCTGCCGGTTCCGGCCGAGGTAGTAAGATCCGACCGCCATGAAGAAGATCAGCCGCGAGGACGCGCTCGACTACCATTCGCGGGGACGCAAGGGGAAGATCCAGGTCGTCCCTACCAAGTCCACCGCCACTCAGCGGGACCTCGCGCTCGCCTACACCCCGGGGGTCGCCTACCCCTGCCAGGAGATCGCCCGGGACCCCCTCCTGGCCTACGAGTACACCGCCAAGGGGAACCTGGTGGGAGTCATCAGCAACGGCACCGCCGTGCTGGGGTTGGGCAACATCGGCGCCCTCGCCGGCAAGCCGGTGATGGAGGGCAAGGGGGTCCTCTTCAAGCGCTTCGCCGACATCGACGTCTTCGACATCGAGATCGCCACCACCGACCCCGAGGAGCTCATCCGCACCGTCAAGCTGCTCGAGCCGACCTTCGGCGGCATCAACCTCGAGGACATCCGCTCGCCCGAGTGCTTCGAGATCGAGCGCCGGCTGAAGGCGGAGATGAGCATCCCGGTCTTTCACGACGACCAGCACGGCACGGCGATCATCTCCGGCGCCGCGCTGCTCAACGCGCTGGCGGTGACGGGCAAGCGGATCGAGGAGGTCCGCATCGTCTTCTCCGGCGCCGGCGCCGCCGCCCTCGCCTGCGCCGGGCTCTACCTCGAGCTCGGAGCGAGCCGGCGGAACATCGTCCTCTGCGACAAGACCGGGGTGATCTACCTGGGGCGGACCGAGGACATGGACCCGTACAAGGCACTGCTCGCCGCCGACACCCTGGCGCGCACGTTGACCGAGGCGCTGATCGGCGCCGACGTCTTCATCGGCCTCTCCGTCGGCGGGGTGGTCAAGCCGGAGATGATCGCCGGCATGGCCCGGGATCCGATCGTCTTCGCCCTCGCCAACCCCGACCCGGAGATCGGCTACGAGGAGGTGCGGGCCGCCCGCCCGGACGCGGTCGTCGCCACCGGCCGCAGCGACTATCCGAACCAGGTGAACAACGTCCTCGGCTTCCCCTTTATCTTCCGCGGCGCGCTCGACGTGCGGGCGACCGACATCAACGACGCCATGAAGCTTGCCGCGGTGCGGGCGCTGGCCGAGCTCGCCCGCGAGGACGTGCCCGACGCCGTGCTGCGCGCCTACGGCCTCGAATCGCTCCGCTTCGGCCGCGACTACCTGATCCCCAAGCCGTTCGACTACCGGGTGCTGCTGCGGGTGCCGCCGGCGGTGGCGCGGGCGGCGATGGAGAGCGGGGTGGCGCGGGTGCCGATCGCCGACTTCGCGGCTTACCAGCGGCGGCTGGAGACGCTGATCTCCCGCCGGCTCGAGCTGATGCGCGGCATCCTCGACCAGGCGCGGCGCTCGCCCCGGCGGGTGGTGTTCCCCGAGGGCGAGCAGGAGCAGATCCTGCGCGCCGCCAAGATCCTGGTGGACGAGGGGATCGCCCATCCGATCCTGCTCGCCCGCCGCGAGGTGATCGCCGACCGGCTGCGCGCCCTCGACCTCCCCGAGGACCGGGTGACCATCCTCCACAACGAGAGCTGCGACAGGTTCGACGGCTACGTCCAGCGCCTGCACGAGATGCGGCGCCGTGAGGGCATG
>DASWQX010000919.1:0-5567 GCA_036403495.1 Thermoanaerobaculia bacterium | reverse complement strand
GAATTGTCCCAGGATTCTAGAAGGAGGCACTCTCATGGGCATCAGCATCAAGAACGACAAGGCGGAGAAACTGGCCCGGCAGGTGTCCGCTGAGACAGGGGAGAGCCTCACGGAGGCCATCATCCACTCCTTGGAGGAACGTCTGGAGCGCCTCAAGGGACGGCGGTCCGCTCCTGATCTGGCCGAGATCCTGATGGCGATCAGCCGGCGTTCCAGCGCCCTGCCCGATCTCGATATCCGAGATGCCGATGAGATCCTGGGCTATGACGAGAAGGGCGTTTTCGGCTGATGGTCATCGATGCCTCCGCTCTTCTCGCCATTCTCCTCGGCGAACCGGAGGCGGACGAATTTTCCCGTCTCATCGCCAACGACCCCAAACGGCTCATCAGCGCCCTCTCTGCGCTGGAGGCGGCCATCGTCATCCAAAGCCGCAAAGGGCCCGCCGGACTTCGCGAGCTCGATCTGCTCGTCCATTCAGCGGGCGCTACAGTCGTCAGCCTTGATGCCGACCAGGTTCTCCTGGCTCGTTCGGCATACACGAACTATGGAAAGGGCCGCCATTCCGCCGCTTTGAACCTGGGAGACTGCTGCAGCTATGCTCTCTCGCGCTCCTCAAATGAGCCGCTGTTGTTCAAGGGCAACGATTTCTCCCAGACGGACGTGAAGAGAGTCGAACGCGCCCACTGATCGGCGAGAGCGCGCGCCCCTCACTTCGCTTTCGCGAGACGGATCTGGCCCTCGTGGCCCGCGGCATGCTGGGTCCGGCTCAGCAGGACGGCCAGACGGTTCCGATGGGGCTCCCTGGCGAAGTCTTCCGGCGACACCGTGTCGTGCCGCTCCAGCCACTCCTCGGGACGCAGCCTTTCGATGCCGGCCAGGAGCTTCGCGTTGACCTCCGACCAGGCACTCCGCAGGGCAGCGGGCTCGAAGCCGTCCGTTGGAGACGTGCGGTCCGGATTGGCGAGGAAGGTCTCGTCGAGCTCGGGGTGCAGCCGGTCGCCGAGTCGCAACAGGGGTAGCAGCCGATCGTGAACGGCGGCGAGATGCCCGAGCAGGTAATAGACCCGATTTCTGCCGGGCGCGACCTCATGCTGGAGATCTTCGTCGCTGAACGAGACGAGGGTCTTGTCGAGCTGACCCATCACCTGCTTCCATGAGTTCAGGACGGTCTGGATAAAAAGCTCTTCCGCGGCCATTCGATTCTCCCCTTGGTTCCGGATCGTACCGGGCAATCTCTTTGCTCTCACGATCACGGTTGCACGAAATGCTATAACGGAACCGGAAGGAGAGGGCGATGAGCGGAGCGAGGATCGTCCGGTGGGGGCGTCGGTTGGGGATCGCGGCGGTGTCGCTGGCGGCGGGGGTGGGAGCGGTCGAGGGGATCGCGGCGGTGCGGGTGCGGCACCTGCGGGCCGAGCGGGCTCCGCTGGACGGCAGGCTCTTCACGGAGATCCGCGGCCAGGGCGACCCCATCGTCTTCCTCGCCGGCCTGCCGGGGACGACGAGCTACTGGGGGAGCGCGTTCGACTCCCTGGGGCGCGATCACCGGCTGATCTTCGTCGACGCTCTCGGCTTCGGCCGTTCCCCCTGGCCCGACACCGAATACACGCTCGAGGATCACCTCGGGGCCCTGCGGCGGACCCTCGTCGCGACCGGCGCGACGCGGCGGGTGACGATCGTCGGCCACTCGTTCGGCACGCTGCTGGCGGCCTCCTACGCTGCTCGCTTTCACGGGGAGGTCGAGCGGCTCTACCTTCTGGGCACGCCGGTCTTCGACGACCGGAACGAGGCGCTGGCGCGGATCCGCGAGATGTCGTCCACCGCCGGGCTCTTCTCGCTCAACCCGGTCCTCGCCCGCGAGAGCTGCAAGCTGCACGAGGCCTTTGGGCCTCTTCTCGAGAGGATCGTCCCTCCGCTGACGCGCCGGCTGCCCGCCCGGATCGTGCGCGGAGCGATGCAGCACACCTGGCAGGCGTTCGACGGGACGCTACGCCACGTCGTCCTCGACCGGCCGATCCGGATTCCCCTGGCACGGATGGGGGCGAAGGTCACCTTCATTCACGGCCGGGCGGACGGCATCACGCCGCTGGCGCGCGTCCGCGCCCTCGCGTCGGCGATCGGCGCCCGAGCCGTCGAGACGGACGACGACCATCTCTCCTATTCGTTCCGCGACCCCGGCGCTGTCGTGGAGGTGATCGTCTCTCCTACAGGCGAGAGCGCACACGGGTTAGGAGTTGTGCGTTGATCGCCACGATCACGGTCGAAAGCGACATCCCGGGGATCGGAGCGGACGAGCACGATGTCCGCCGACTCCACGGCCACGTCCGTCATTACCTTTGAATAGCAGCGGCTAGACCGAGTTCCAGCAGCACCTGGCCGGCATCAACGTTGACGATCGTTGAAGGGGAGTTGATCAGCGAGAAGTTTCATATCTAAAGAGCAATCACTGCACGAGATTGCGCCGGCAGAGCCCACGCGGATAAGATAGTGCTTCAGCATAGGGCAGGAGGCGACGGGGTGGGGCCAGAGCACGCTCGGTTCAACTTCTGGGAGATGTGTCATGCATTGCACACAAAGAGTCGCTAATGTGTTCTTTATGCTAGCGCTAGTATCCTTGGTCCCAAGCGTAGTGCTTGCTCAGAGCGGGTCTTGGACCACGAAGACATCGATGCCGACGGCGCGGGCTGCCTTGGCCGGCGCGCAAGTGAACGATGTTATCTACACCATCGGTGGCTACAACAATTCCGGGGGTTTTAACCTTTTTGCCTCGAATGAGGCGTACGACCCAGCCACCAACACTTGGAGCACCAAGGCCGCAATGCCAACCGCGCGGTATGTGTTGGCCGCGACGGCAGTAAACGGGATCGTCTACGCCGTAGGTGGGAACAATGGCGGCACAATTCTGAGCACGATGGAGGCGTACGACCCGGTCACGAACACCTGGAGCACCAAGGCCGCCATGCCCACCGCGCGCTCCAACTTGGCCGCGATAGAGGTGAACGGGATTGTTTACGCAATCGGTGGAACCTACTTCGGGGACCTCCACACCGTGGAGGCCTACGACCCGACCACCGACACCTGGAGCACCAAGGCCGCAATGCCAACCGCTCGCTTGCAGTTGGCATTGGCAGAGGTAAACGGGATCGTTTATGCCATCGGAGGCCACAACGACAGCGGCGGAACCCTCGCCACTGTGGAGGCCTATGACCCGGTCACGAACACTTGGAGCACCAAGGCCGCCATGCCAACCGCGGTCCAATACCCGGGCGCGGCAGCAGTAAACGGGATCGTGTACGCCATAGGGGGAAACAGCAGCGGCACAACTGTGAGCACGATGCAGGCCTACGACCCGGCCACCGACATCTGGAGCACCCAGGCCGCCATGCCTACCGCGCGCTCCGCCATGGCCGCGGTAGAGGTGAAGGGGATCGTTTACGCCATAGGAGGCGTCGGCGGCATCGAGGTTCCAGCGAACGAGGCCTTCACCCCCGCCCATGCTTGCGAGGTCGCCATCGGAGGCGCCTCTGCCAATCCGTCCGTCCTTTGGCCGCCAAACCACAAGCTTGTGAAGGTGACGGTCGATTATACGGCGACTGACCCGTGCGGCGTGACCTGTTCGCTGAGTATTGCCAGCGGGGAGGGTAGCGCCTCGGATTGGGCAGTGGTGGACGCCCACCACGTGCTGCTACGCGCCGAGCGAACAGGGCACGGTAGCGGGCGGATCTATACGGTCACCATCACTTGCAGTGACACCAACAGTAGCTCGTCGATGCCCGTGACGGTGTCAGTGCCTCACGACCAAGGCCACGACGGCTAGCTCAAGCTTCGTTTCGGGTGCGGCCGTCATTCCGGCAACTCCGTCCGCCGCTTCCAGATCTTGTAGATCGCCGGATAGACCAGCAGCTCCAGCAGGAACGAGGTGACCAGGCCGCCGATCATCGGCGCCGCAATCCGTTTCATCACGTCCGCTCCCGCCGAGGTGGACCAGAGGATGGGGAGCAGGCCCATGAAGGCGGCGCAGACGGTCATCAGCTTCGGCCGCGCCCGCTTCACCGCGCCGTGAACGATCGCCTCGTCGAGATCGGAAAGGTTTTTGAGCCGGCCCTCCCGCTTGGCCTCGTCGTAGGAGAGGTCGAGGAAGAGGAGCATGAAGACGCCGGTCTCGGCGTCGAGGCCGAGCAGGGCGATCATCCCCACCCAGGCGGCGATCGAGACGTTGTAGTGGAGGAGGTGGAAGAGCCAGACCGCTCCCACGGCCGAGAAGGGCACGGCCAGCATCACGACCATCGCCTTGAAGGGCGAGCGGGTGTTGGCATAGAGGAGGACGAAGATCAGCGCCAGGGTGATCGGCACCACGATCTTCAGCCGCTCGCGCACCCGCACCAGGTTCTCGTACTGGCCGCTCCACTGCAGCGACTGGCCGGTAGGTAGAGCGAGGTGATCGCGCACCACCCGCTTGGCCTCTTCCACGTAGCCGCCGATGTCGCGGCCGGCCACGTCCACGTAGACGTAGCCGGCAAGGAAGCCGTTCTCATCGCGCAGCATGGCCGGCCCGCGGACGATCTGGAGGTCGGCGACCTGGGCGAGCGGCACCTGGGCGCCGGTGGGGGTGGCGATCAGCACGCGGGCGAGGCGGGCGGGATCGTCGCGCAGCTCGCGGGGGTAGCGCACGTTGACCGGATAGCGCTCGCGCCCCTCGATCGTGGTGGTGACGTTCTCGCCGCCTATAGCGGTGGCGATCACCGTCTGCATCTGCTCGATCGTCAGGCCGTAGCGGGCGAGCTGGTCGCGGCGCGGCACGATGTCGAGGAAATTGCCGCCGGCCACCCGTTCGGCAAAGACACTGCGGGTGCCGGGGATCCCGCGCAGCAGCCCCTCCAGGGTCTCGCCGGTGCGCTCGATCTCTTTCAGATCGCTGCCGAAGACCTTGACGCCGATAGGGGTGCGGATGCCGGTCGAGAGCATGTCGATGCGGTTCTTGATCGGCATCGTCCAGGCGTTGGTGACGCCGGGGATGCGCAGCGCGCGGTCCATCTCGTCGATCAGCGCCTCCACCGCGATGCGGTCGGGCCAGAAGGGGCGGAAGGCGGGCTTCATCCACTCGGGAGACCAGGCGGAGTACCAGCGCGCTCTGGGCCGCCAGGCGCTCTCCGGCTTGAGCACGACGGTCGTCTCCATCATCGAGAACGGGGCGGGATCGGTCGAGGTGTCGGCGCGGCCGGCCTTGCCGAAGACCCGTTCGACCTCGGGAAACCCTTTGAGGACGCGGTCCTGGGTCTGCAACAGCGCGGTCGCCTGGGTGACCGAGATCCCCGGCAGGGTGATCGGCATGTAGAGGATGGTCCCCTCGTCGAGCGGCGGCATGAATTCCGAGCCGAGGCGGACGTAGAGGGGAAGGCTGACCGCCACCAGCGCCAGGGCGGCGAGGATCACGGTCCACGGTCGCCGCAGCACGAAGCGGCAGGCCGGCTCGTAGACGCGGGCCACGGCGCGGCTGATCGGATGGCGCTCCTCGGGATGGTAGGTGCCCACGGCGATCCGGCTCGCCAGGCGCGCCAGCCAGCGCG
>DASWQX010000918.1:0-4314 GCA_036403495.1 Thermoanaerobaculia bacterium | reverse complement strand
TGCTGGGCCGGTGCGAGATCCCCGGTGCGTGGGTCAACCGCAGTGCCGGTTTCCAGGTCTGGCCGCCGTCGTCGGAGCGGCGGGTGTAGATCTCCCAGTCCGTGAACGCCTGGTCGAGGTGCTGCTCGAACGCGTTCAGCTCCGAGCTGAGCAGGAAGGGATCGCCGCCGTGGGCGACCCAGGCCGGCGCCGCCGCGCTCACCTGCTGCAGCTTGTCGGCGACGCGGAGCTGCAAGGCGTCCTCGTAGTAGTCGAGCGGCACGTCCGGGAAGGGGTGGGGCCGGTAGACCAGGCCCATGAGGTGGAGCGCCTCGTCGAGCTTGCGCTCCTTCACCAAGTAGGTGGCGCCGGCCGCGCCCAGCGCCTGGACTTGGTCGAGGATCGCCCGCAGCCGCACTGGATCTCCTCCCGCCGCCACCCAGGCGGGGACCGCGGCCTCGATCTGCCGCGCCTTCTCGCCGCAGCGCCGGCGCGCCTCTTCCTCCGGATCGGGGACGAAGACGCCGGCCGGCTCGGGGAGGGACGGCAGACCGAGCATCCGCAGGATGCCGTCGAGCTCCGCCTCCGCCGCGCGCGGCTGCACCGGGCTGTCGCTCTGGTCGAACCAGGCGAGGTGCACCCGTCCGCCGGAAAGCGCGAGCGAGGGCGCCCAGGAATTCGCTCCATTGCGGGTCATGCGGCGTGCCGGCTCCCAGGTACGGCCGGCGTCGGTGGATCGCCGGTAGTACTCCTCCTCGTTGCCGTCCTGCGTATCGACCCAGGCCACGTGCACCATCTCGCCGGCGATCTCGACCGTCGGCACCCACGACGCGGCGCCCCGGCCGGCGCTGATCTGCATTTCCGGGTCCCAGGTCGCGCCGCCATCCGGCGAGTGCCGGGTGACGACCTCGGTGCCCCCCGACCGGTTGTCTCCCCAGACCACCTGGGCCACCTTCCCGGAGAGGGCGATCGAGGAGTGCGCGGCGCCGTGGCTCGCGCTCAGGGCTTCCACCGGTCCCCAGCTCCGCCCGCCGTCGAGCGAACGGCGCAGGAAGACGTCGAGTCCCGGCGTCCCGGCCTGCTGCCCGTGCCAGGTCACGAGCACGGTCTGGCCGGAGGAGGCGATCGCCGGGTGTTCCGCGAGGTCGAAGCCCGTCGAGAGGAGCTGCTCGGCCTCCCAGGTGGCCCCGTGGTCGCGCGAGCGCTTGGTGTACACCTGAAAGCTGCCGCTACAGTCGCTGTACCAGACCACCTGCACGCGACCGTCGGGTTCGGCGGCAATATTGCGGGCGAAGTTGTAGGTCGTGAACGAGTGGCAGCCGCCGAAGGTGAGACGGCGGTCGGCCTCCCAGGCGCCGGGGGCGCCGCCGGCTTTCGCCGGCACGGCCAGAACGGCGAGGCCTGCCAGTGCCAGCGCCAGAGTCGGACCGGCGGCTCGCCGCAGCCGGCTCACGATCCGCCCCGCTTCTGGATCTCGGCCATCTTGGCGAGCTGAGCCGGGGTCAGCAGGTTCTTGAGATGGATCAGCAGCGAGAGGTGGGCGCGCTTGACCGTCCGCTCGAAGCCCATCACCTGATCGGCGGCGGCGAGGGCTTTGGTCTCGTTCACCGGCCGCTCCTGGAGCAGGCGCTGGAGCTCCTCGGAGGCTTCCTGCATGCTGAGCTGCGCGTCGAGGAACTGCTTCTGGGCTTCCACCACGCGGGAACGGATCGCTTTCCGTTGCGCGTCGTCGAGCCCCAGCTCCTGGGCGTGGAGGAGGAGGGCCTCCGGCGGATAGAGCAGGCGGGCAATGGGATCGCCGCCGCCGGCTCCAGGATCGAGGTCGGCGCGCGCCGGCCTGGCCGCCAGAGCCATGCCGACGATGAGGACGAAGAGGACGAGGGGACGGAAGAAAAAGGTTTTCATTCGGAGCCTCCTTGGATTGAGAACGTGGGGTCGGGGAACGCCGGCGTGGAGTCGATCAGCTCGCCTCCGGGAACGGCCAGGAGGAAATCGGTCGGCGCCTTCCAGCTTGCGAGCGTGGACGGTTCCAGAGATCGCGGAGACCGCGAGGGAGCGGGTCCGGAATGAAGCTTCCAGAGGATTCCGGCGGCGACGATCGCCAGCAGGAGCACGCCCGCGGCAGCCGGGATCATCCGCCATCCGCCGCCGGCGCGGAGCGGTCGCTGGACCACCCGCTCGAATCCGGGAGCCGCGGCCTCGTCCCGGCTCTCCCGCGCGCTGAACAGCCGCTGGAGCGCCGCTTCGTCCCGATCGCCGTCTTGCGGTCTCATGCTTCCTCCTGTGCGCCGATCAGCCGGCGGAGACGCTCCTTGGCGCGGGCGAAGTGGACGCGCGCGCTGCCGATCGAGATCCCGAGGGCCCCCGCCACCGCTTCGATCGTCATCTCGTGTTGCAGGCGGAGCTCGATCACCTCGCGCTGGCGCCGGGGGAGGTGGGCCAGGGCGGCGTCGAGGCGCCGCAGGCGGTCCGCCGGCTCACCAGGCTCGGCGCCGAGCGAGCCGTCCTCCCGCGCCGAACGTCCCCAGCGCTCGACCCACCGCTCCTGGAGCGATCGCCGTCTCCTCATCTCCGCGGCGGTCCGGCGGATCACCCCGAAGAGGAAGGTCTTGAAGCTCGACCGCTCGTCGAATCGAGCCCGGCCCTCCAGCAGTTTGAGATAGCAGGCTTGCAGCACTTCCGCGGCCTCCTCCCGATCGCGCCGGCAACAGGAGAGGGCCCAACTGAAACTGGCGGGGTGGAGCCGCTCGAGCTCCTGGGCGAGGTCCTGTGGGTTCATCGGGTCTGCCGCCCGGCTCCAGAGCACGGGCGTTCCGTTCTCTGTGTGGAGCTTCCCGGCAGTTATATGACAGCCTGAGGCGCGACCGGCCGGCGAGCCTTGGGCGGCTCGCCGGCTCTCAGCGGACCTTCTGACTCAACCCGCGTCGCCCTTGCGCTCCGGGTAGTGAATGACTCCGATCCCCTTGCCCTGGCCGTCGAAGCAGATCTGGGTCTGCTGCCGCGACCACTCGGGATGGGAGATCGAAAAACCTTTGTTGTCGGTCAGCTTCACAGGGCCTTTGCCGTCGCTGCCGACCAACCAGACGGCCAGGGGTCCGGGCGCCGCGCCGGGCTCGGAAGGGCGGTTCGATTCGAAGACGATCGAACGCCCGTCGGGAGACCAGTTGGGGGAGCGTCCCTGGTACTGGACCGGATCGCCGGGCTCGAGGCGACGAGGCTTCTCCGGCGGCCTGACCACCCAGATCTGGTTCTCCGCCTGGTTGTACTCCCCCTCGTTGCCGGCGAAAGCGACCTGGCAGCCGTCCGGGCTGACGCTGGGGCGGCCCGCGACGGGATGGGGCGAGGTCGTCAGCCGCTCGAAAGTCGTCGGCGTCAGCCGGTAGAGCTCGGCCTGCTGAGCGCCGTTCCGCTCGGTGTAACTGACGGCCACCAGCGACTCGCAATTCCGTTCCCAGGAGGGATAGATCATGCCCTCGGGTGCCGGGGCAGTGCCGTGGTAGTACGGCGCCGCGCCGGTGCCGTTGGGATCGATGGTATAGATCTCTTCCCCGTTGTAGGCGAAGGCGATCCGGTCCGCGTTCCACGACCAGTCCGGCCGTGTCGCGCTGATGCCGGTGGTCCCCTCCGGCGGATACAGCAGGTGCGGGCTGGAGCCGTCGGCTCCCATCACCCACAGAGAGAAACCGCCGTCCGACCTCTTCATGCAGAAGACGATCCGCTTGCCGTCGCGCGAGAAGGACGGCCAAGCACCCTGGGGATGGATCCAGTGGATCGGGGGGTAGGCCGGAACCTCGCGGGCTGCGGCCTGCGACTCAACCTTTACGTTGCTCATCTGTCTCTCCTTGTATGAAGAAATGAACGTTTTTAACTAGCGCCGCCGGCCAGATAGGCAACGCAATTCGTCAGGAATTTCAGGTTGTCGCCAGAGTTGTTTTTGCCCCCACGACGCTCATAACAAACCTCCTGGCGCGCGGTGCGCCTCCGGGGAAAAAGGTTGCAGTTACGTAGCCAACGGAAACGTATAAGGCAAGGGAGATGCCAAGGAAGGCCTGCCGGGAAAAGATCCCCTGGGGCTGGAGAAACCACCGTCCCGACGCTCTCCCTACCGTCCGGCGGTACCGTCCGACGGTCGTATGACTCGCAGCAGACGTCTTTGTTCCAGGCGCTCAGCGCTGATCTCACCGGCAGGCGCCGGCACCGCGTTCAACACGGTTCCCGCCATTGGCCAAGTGGCTGCTGAAGCCTGCTCAGGTCTGGAGTCGGGACCAGGCAGGATGAAGGAGAAACCGGCCAGATCCGAATCCGGCTCCACGATCTCGGGGTAGCGCAGACCCT
>DASWQX010000917.1:0-3929 GCA_036403495.1 Thermoanaerobaculia bacterium | reverse complement strand
ACCCTCTACCAGCCCCCCTACACCCAGGCGCTCCTCCTCCCCAAGGGGAAGGACGTCACCTACGTGCGCGCCGTCGCCTATCTCCAGGGGGGCGGCTCGACCGAGGACCTGGTGCTGGTCAACTCGCCGGGCTTCAACGAGAAGCTCGACGTCCAGTTCATCGAGCTCTACACCTCGGTCGTCGACAGCCGCGGCAGGCCGGTCGACGGCCTCGCCAAGGGCGATTTCAAGGTCTTCGAGGACGGCCGGGAGGAGCAGATCCGGCGCTTCGAGCGGGTCACCGACGTGCCGGTCTACGCCGGCATCCTGCTCGACACCTCGGCGTCGATGAGCGAGGGGGAGAAGCTCAACCAGGCGGTGCAGGGCGCCATGGGCTTCTTCGACAAGGTGATCACCCCCAAGGACCGCGCGGCGGTGATCACCTTCGCCGACCACCCCAACCTGGCGGTGCGCTTCACCAACCAGCAGCCGCTCCTCGCCGGCGGTCTCGCCGGGCTGACCGCCTCGGGCAACACGGCGCTCTACGACAGCCTGATCTACGCCCTCTACTACTTCGGCGGCGTCAAGGGAAAAAGGGCGATCGTCCTCCTCTCGGACGGCAAGGACGAGGGGAGCCGCTACACCTATGACGACGTGCTCGAATACGCCCGCCGCAGCGGCGTCGCCATCTACACAGTGGGGATCGGCCTGTCGACCCAGAACGCGGACATCCGCCTCAAGCTCAGCCGCCTCGCCGACGAGACCGGCGGAAGGTTCTTCTTCATCGAGAAAGCCCGCGAGCTCGACGGCATCTACGACACCATCCAGAAAGAGCTGCGCTCGCAGTACCTCCTCTCCTACCAGTCCTCGAAGGAAGGGGGGAGCGCCGCCGAGAAGTTCCGCACCGTCGAGGTGAAGATGGCGAAGCCGGGGATGGAGGCGAAGACGGTGCGAGGGTATTACCCCTGAAATCATTCCTGACTCTGCCGAACCTGATCCTCGCCTCCGCCTCCCCCCGCCGCCGCGAGCTGCTGGGCGGCCTCGGCCTCCGTTTCACCGTGCGAGCGTCCGACATCGACGAGACCCCGCGTCCAGGGGAGGACCCGGCGGCGACCGTTCTCCGCCTCGCCCAGGAAAAAGCGGCGGCAGAGGCGCATCCGGGTGAGCTGGTGCTGGCGGCGGACACCGTGGTGGTGATCGACGGCGCTCTCCTCGGCAAGCCGCGCGACCCCGAGGACGCCCGCGCCATGCTCGCCCGCATCGCCGGTCGCGAGCACACCGTGCTGACCGGCGTGGCGCTGGAGGAACCAGGGAGCGATCGCCGGATCTCGGAGGTCGCCTCCTCGCGGGTTCGCATGGCCGCGCTCACTCCCGACCAGATCGCCGAGTACGTCGCGACCGGCGAGCCCCTGGACAAGGCCGGCTCCTACGCCGTCCAGGGGATCGGCGCACTGTTCGTGGAGGAGATCTTCGGGAACTATACGAACGTGGTGGGGCTGCCGCTGCCGCTGACCTGGCGGCTGTTTCGTGAGTTGGGGTACGAGTTGATGGATTTCCGATAGCAGCCTGCGCCGCAGAAACCAAAGGAAGGACCTTTTTCCGCCCGGCGAAGCTTGTGACGCCGCGAAGCGAGCTTGCGGCGCCACCGATCAGGTTTGTGCGCGCCGGAGCGAGCTTGTGACGGCGCGGCCGAGCTTGCGCCGTCCCGCGACGAGCTTGCGGTCCCACAAGGCAAGCTCCGCCCGGCTGCGGCAGGCTTGCAATGTCGCGAACCGAGCTTGACGACCCGCGCGGCAAGCTTGGTCCGGCCGGTCCAAGCTTGCGGTGTCACAAGGCACGCTTGGATGGCTTCAGCCAACCTTGCTTCACTGCGAGCCAAGCTTGGACACCGACGTGGGAAGCTGGGTTCGGCCCCAGTCAAGCTTGATCCGTCCCGAGCGAAGCTTGCCCAAGCCGGCACAAGCTTGCCGGGTCACGAGCCAGGCTTGTGATGAGTCGAGGGAAGCTCGTTCCAGCCGTCTCAAGCTTGCTTCAGGGAGATCCGACGTTCCTTCAGCGAAGACGCCCGAGCCAAAAGCGTAAAATCACGGTCCACGTGCAGGACCGTAACTCCATGTCGGATCGCGCACGCGGCAATCAGGCAGTCGACGCTGGACCGGACCGTGACTCCGGCCCGCCGGGCTGCTCGATACAGTTGGACCGCTTCTTCAAAAACCTCCCGGCTCAGCGAATTCTCGAGGATTGGAAGCGCGAACATCGCCTCTCGGGCGATGCGGAAGGCGTGTTCCTCAAGAAATCCCTGGAGAACTTCCTGAATGACCGGCAGACAGGTGACCACCTCATCCAGGTCGGCCACGGACCCGAGGTCAAATCGGCTCGGTCTCCTGAAGACCTCAATCCAGACAGAGGTATCCACCAGGAACATGAACGTCTACCGGCGCGACTGCCCAGGCTCCGTAGCGTCGCGTCTCATCTCGGAGAGATCCCCTTCCCATAAACCGGAACCCGCAAGCTCGAAGATCCGGCCAGCCTTGTGTCGCCGCAGGTAGGCTTCCATGGCTTTCGTGACCGCCCCCGAGTACGTTCGTTCCCCGCTGACGCGGGTCAGCTCTGCCAGAAGCTGTTCGTCCAACACAAGATTCGTGCGTTTCATGCGCAGAGTGTACCGCGGATCAGGAGGGTGTCTTCCCTTCCCGAACTGCGATCTTCCCTCCCTACCCGAACTTGATGGGATCGCCCAAGGCGTCGAGCGAGAAGTTGGCCATGATCTGATGGCCGTTGAAGTCGAGGACCCGCATGTCCTCCACCTCGCCGAGGTCGCGGGAGATGTTGTCGAAGGAATCGGTGTAGCGGTCGCGGACGGCAGCGAGGTCGACCTCGTAGGCGATGAACTTGTCGATCCCCTTGTAGCGCAGCTTGCTCACCAGCCGCTCGTCGGTCAGCTTGGGATAGGTCGAAAGGATCAGGATCGTCCCGCTTCCCATGAAGATCAGGTAGGCGCGTGCCGGTCTCGGGCTCACTGGTTTGTCCCCTTTTTCCGTTCTCACGCCACAAAGTAAGCACTGGCGCGAATTTGCAGGCGAGCGCGCGGCTCGAAGCCGCTGCCGACGACGGCGAAGGCGCTGGTGCTGCCCAGGATGGGGAGCACGATCCAGCCGTCGAAGCTCTCGCCGCCGGCGTAGGGCGGCACGACGGGCTCGATCTCGGCGATCTTCGTCCAGTGATCCTCGTCGGGATCGAACGAGGCGCGCAGCTCGACGTAGGCGCGATCGAGGTCGATGGTGCGCTGGCCCGAGGGGTGCCAGATGGAGAAGACGAAGCGCACCTCGTCGTAGGAGCTGGTGCCGAGGAACCCTTTGCCGGCCACCAGCAGCGGGAAGGTGAAGGAGCCGGCCGTGTCGGTGGCGAAGATCTCTGGCGTGGGGTCGAAGACCACCTGCCGCGGAGGGGTAGGGGTGATAGGTGTCATCTCTTCTCCTCAGATGGAAGCGGCGCCCCGGGCCAGTTGCAGGGCGCGGGCGATCCGGCGGCGGGCCTCGGCCTCGTCCGATCCGGCGGGGCCGACGCCGAGCAGCGGCGCGGCGAGGCCGAAGGCGACCGCGCCCACCCGGTGGTAGGCGGGGATCTCCTCGACGCCGAAGCCGCCGGCGGCCAGCATGGGGACGTCCCCCAGCGGCCCGCGGATAACGGAGAGGTAGGCGGGCCCGCCCACGGGCGGCAGCGGGTAGACCTTGACGAGGTCGGCGCCCAGCTCGACGGCGGCGACGATCTCGGTCGGCGTCAGGGCGCCCATCACCAGGAAGGTCCCGGAGTCGCGGGCCTCCCGGGCGACCTCGGCGCTGACGTTGGGGGAGACCAGGAACTCGGCCCCGGCCATGACCGCCTCCCGGGCGCGTTCGCCGGTGGTCACGGTCCCCATGCCGAACCAGGGAGGACCGAAAGAGTCACGG